>QHXA01000261.1 GCA_003222755.1 Acidobacteriota bacterium | reverse complement strand
GAACCAGCATGCGGCTTCAGCCGTCACCAGCGCATGCCGGCAATGACTGGTGAGTGCGCGGACCCACGGACTCAACTGCCCTGAGCTTGCAGGATCTCCGTGTGCTCCAGTCGAGGGAGTGTGCCATGCGGTTTCCCAGTTCGCGACCAACAGTTGTTTTTCGGCGAGCTCGATGAGCGCCGAATCCGCCGCGCGATTTTTGGCTTCATTGACGCGCTGTTCTGTCGAGTCGAAAAACTGGCGATACGGTTTCCAATCGTCGGAATGAAACCATTTCTCGTAGCCTTCGCCGGCATCGAATTCGCGGGCAAGTTCCGAAAAAGTTCCAACATCGATTCTTCGGCGGCTTGCCGGCGGGTTTGCATCCGTCCAATCCGATAGCTTCACAGGTCGAATCCACTGATTTTTGGAAAGCCAGTGGATGAAGTCCGAATAGTGGCCGGGTCCGTCCGCGTTCCAGACGCCACTGACTTTTTCCATGTCGTCGGCGTATAGCGCCAGGAAGTTTGCTTCGCCTGTATTCGCAGTATGGACGAGAAGCGCTTCGAGCTCGGCTTGAACGCATTGCCAGTCCTGATTCTTTTTTGGTGGGATGCTGTGTCGCAGGCGTATTCCAATGGGAAGCGCGATCAAGCCCAGCCCATCCTCGATTTCGTGCGTCTGATACAACTCCGGTGTCCACGGGCTTTCCTGGTCGTATTCGGCGCGCGGCATATTCGGATCGCGCGGCGACAAAAGCGTTCGATCGTCGAGGATGACATCGCGATAGCCGTCGTTCAAAAGCTTGGCGTCGCGAAGCACAGGGGCCATGCTTCGCGTGTCCCATACACGTTCCGGCGGCCAAAATACTTTGACTCGCGATGGCGATACGCCCAGCACCAATTCGAATAGAC
This sequence comes from Acidobacteriota bacterium, assembly GCA_003222755.1. Taxonomy (GTDB): domain Bacteria; phylum Acidobacteriota; class Terriglobia; order 20CM-2-55-15; family 20CM-2-55-15; genus 20CM-2-55-15. The sequence goes on along the minus strand of QHXA01000261.1, from coordinate 5,447 downwards.
GAAGCTCTTCGTTGAGCTGTTTCAGATTGTAGTCGGCGCCGAAGAATCGCATGATGTTCTGCCCGTAGCAGCTGCCGATGAGTTCGACAAAACCGGCATCAATCGCATCACGCAACACCGTAATTGCAAAAGGACAGTGCCAGGACACGGCTTCCAATAGAGTCCCGCTAATATGCAGGTTGAGCGGGACACCGGCGTTTTTATGAAGTGCCAGAAGGCCGAGCATGCCGGTTCGCAGAGTTTGCGACCCAACAACGTCGGAAATCCCCTCCCGCGTCTCATACCCATTCGTTATAAGGAACTGATTCGCATGGTGGACGAGCGCAAATGAGACAGCCATTAAAAGATAAACTGCACGTTTTATTCCGCCGCCAAATGCAGTTTGTCGCCTATTTTTTGCGTTTCGTCCGAACTGAGTTCGATTGCGTGTGCGGCGCTCCTACATTGTCAATGTGAATGAATCGTATGGGAGTCTGTATTCCCCTCCTTTTGAAACCTTTTGGAGGAGGAGTGGCCGCGCCATCAAGTAATCGCCCCGTTCCTTTGATAGGCGCGGACGCGGTGGTTAGCGTTGAAGTAACCACCCCTTTGCCACTGCCAATTGAAATCTATCTTGTTTGCTTCGGTGCGGCCTCTCATTCACGCCGCTCAAGCGATGCTGTCGCAAAATTAAGGCAGTACAGCACCGGATGCGATCGTGTGGAAGCCAACGGCAGTGTTGCGATCGGCATCCTGGCTTTCTTTTGGCAGTTCGGCAATTTCCTTATGGGCCTGGCTGTGGCTGGTGGCTTTGTGCAAACGACTAGGCCATTTCAGGCCGCGCAGTTCCTTCGCGATGCTGCGCTGATGTGTTTTTCCGCTGCTCTTCAGTTACGTGTGTCTGCATCTTCCGAGGGACTTGCGAAGCTCGTTGCGTGATTTTGGCGCCTATTTGCGAATTCCGCTGTGGCCCTGGACGGTTTTGGTCTTGGCAGTAATCGGCGTTACCGATGCCAGACTTCCAGTTCCGGAGATGTGGCCGAATATTGCGTTCATGGCCACGCTGCACATCATGCTGCTGTACTTCGTTATTTTTACGGTCACCCTCCAAGGACATCGCGGCATTCCGCACAAGAGACCGGGATCCCCTAGCGATTGCGTATCGGCATTAAACCTCGGATTTCGGTGCTTTGAAGGCTGGGGTGATCGCAAGTGTTTTGGCTATTGGAACCTTTGTGTTGATGCTCAGCGGTTATTGGCATTTGCCAGTTCCCCTTCTGCCGTACATCGAGCTGGCTGCCATGCTGACGTCGGTGCCGTTCGTTATCGCCACTGCATATCGTCTTTACCAATTTCCGTTCATGGATGCATTCATCCGTGAAGTCATCGCCGGATCGATACTGCTGGTAGGCTTTGTTGCATCCGTGTTGGTGTTGACCAATCGGTTTGGAGTCATCGCTTGTACTGTGATTCTCGCTTACTGCAAAGCGCCGTTGACGCGATGGGTTGAGCGAACATTCCTTGGCTACGAAGAACCCGTCGAAGCGCAGGAAGAGCGCATCGGCAACGCGATCCGCGCTTTGACTCGGTTGGACGAATTCGGAGCGCGCGTGTCGGAGATTCTCGCGACGGAGCTCGAGGCCGATTGGGTTGAAATCAATTCAGCGCCCAGGAGCGATGCGGCGCACCGATTCGAGATTCCAGGTTCCGATCTATCGTTATCTATTGGACCACGGGCGGCAGGCCGGCAATACATGAGCCGGCAACTGCGGCTTGCGCGGACTGCTGCGTTGCAGCTTGCGGCGCATCATCATCAATTAATGCAACATGAAATGCGCGAGCTGACGGCTCGTGCTCAGATGCGCACTTTACAGGCGCAGATCAATCCCCATTTCCTGTTTAATACTCTGAACGTTCTCGCGAATCTTATTCACTCGAATCCGTCGAAGGCGGAGAGAGTCACAGAAGAATAGGCGGATGTCTTCAGATACGCGCTGGAATCGACACGAACGGAGTGGGTCAAGCTCGATGAAGGCGGATAGATACTTCCTCTGTGACTTCTTTGCATTTTGCAAAGAAGTCACAGAGGAAGTATCTAGGCTTTTTCGCAGACTGCGCTGCGAAAAAGTGGCCCTTCGGGCAGCCTTGATCCCCGCGCAGTCTGCGAAAAAGCGCGATCAGCTTTCAGCGGTCAGCTATCAGCTAGCGGTCAGCCGTCAGCTTCTCCAGTCCGCGTGTTGAGCATGGTCCATTTCGACACTTGAAAATTGGGATCACAATTCATTAAGAAGGGGAACATGAAAAGCGACCACTTCACACGCTACCATGAGGAACTGCTGGAGGGCAGCTACGACTGTGTGGACCGAATCGTAGTCAACGCGTACTTTGAATTTGCGCAAAGCGCAGGTGGTTTTCGTAGCTGGTGGCGCACATTGATGGGTTCGGATGAGACCCTGGACCGTGCGCATATGGAACGGATGGCAGGCTGGTTCAAGCGCCGACTGGAGGCATACGCGAAGAAGAACAAAATTCCTTTTCTCTATTGCGATGCGGGAGAACGCAAGCATGAAAAGGCCGAGCCGTATGTTCCCAAGGATCCGGATTTCACGGGAATGTTCTTGGTCCTGGTAGGGCGCGCACCGGCGCCGGTGTGGGAAGTCGAACGCAACAGCAAGAATCAGATCACGAATCTGTATCGCAAGAAGAAATGGCCTTACGTCAATCATTATCACATTCACCTGATGGACCCCGACTGGGGACACATCACGATTCGGATATGTGGGTATCCTCCGTTTGGGGCGCAGGTGATAGCCAACGGTCACGAATGGGTCGAATGCCAAGCTCGTAAACGGAGCTTGCCCATAGAAATGGAGGGCAACTGTTTTACGGGCGGCTCCGATTTCCAGGCCTTGAATCAGATCGCAAAGACCTTGCGCGCCGCGCGCGCTGTAGGGCGGCTGACCAAGGTTTGTGACCGTTGGCTCTATTCCGCCTGTTTGTGTTTTGCGTTGGATTCCGAACAGCAGGAGCGGTCGGATTTTAAGTACCAGTATGCATTTTACCAACTGGAACACAGCCGGAACCTGTTGTTCAAGCGAGGAACGACGCTGGATGAAGTCTATGAAAAATTACTGGACCGGACGCGACGTGCGCTGGACGTAAAAACTCTCAAGACCATCTTTGGCCGGAAGTATCGCCCGCACAACCAAACAAAGCGGGGATCGATGTGCCGGCTGGAAAAAGTGATCGAAAGACCTGCTTATAATCTGACGGTGTTCAAGCTCCACTTTGGGAAGCTGACCCTGAAGATCTATGACAAAGGCGATCGGGTGTTGCGAGTGGAGATCGTGGCGCACAATGTGAAAGATCTCCGGTGTGGGGCGCTGGTGGAGAAGATGCCGCGACTATTGAAAACGATGCAGGAGTATCTCCACAATTTTCTCAACATCGTCCAAGCGGCTCACGTTTCGTTTTTGGATGAGGGGACATTCGATGACTTGGCGACACCGAGTCAGCGAGGAACCAAACGGCTGGCCGGAGTGGACTTCAACAAAGTCCGGATCCGTCGTGTGGTAGCAGCCGTCGTCGCCTTGGGTCCCAAACCCCTGGTTTTACGGTCACCGATCTGGCGCGAAAAATGTGCGAAATCGCTGGACCGGAACTCGAACCCTACAACTCGCGGCGTGCGGCGTACGATCTGGTCAAGATCCGCAGCAAAACCATGGTGGAACGTATCGGCAGATCCGCCGTTACCGCGCCACGGCTGATGGTGTGAAAAAGTTGGCAGCCTACACCATCCTCCGAGAGCAAGTTATCAAGCCATTGATGGCTGGAGCCACTCGCCCTCGCCGGCGCCGGTCCAAACCGATTCATCTTCTCGACCAGCACTACCTGAATCTGCGTGAGGAACTGCGCAAAACCTTCAAGACCTTGGGGCTCGCTGTCGCATGAAGCGTTCGCTTGCAAACGACGACATGTTGGTTTGAAGAAATTCTTAAGCGGCTATCCGCGTGCCTACTACCATTTGATTAAGAGACTTCAAAAACACCGCGAACACTTTGGCGTTCATCCGATTCGAGCTGTGCTGATCGAAACCACAGATGAAGCACGAGGCCGCAAGCTCATGGAACTGGTCAGGCAGCCCGTCGTGATCGGTAACAGCAAACGTTCCGCTTTATTTTGTTCAGCATCTCTCCCCTATTTGCCGCCCTCACAAGTGGAGACAATCGCAAACCCTGCGCCAGTTACTTGGTGCGTCCTCAATTAATCTTAGATCCGCTCTGGGCCACACCTGATCGAAGTTTCCATGCGTTAGGAGATATTGAGAACGCAGCATCCTTACGCGCCGGATAGATCTTTCCACTCACAAAACATTAGGAGGAATCAAATGGAACTGCTGCCCGCAGAGCTGCGCGCAGTGCTGCCGCGGCTTTATGCCCAAGAGAAAAATTGAAGATCCCGTGATTCACGCCAAGTTCTTCACACCGGATTCAAACTGGTCGTGGTATGTCACTGAAGGCCAGCCCGAAGATGACGAGCGTGGCTCCCCGACGGTGTCCACGCGTTCCCCTCGTCGAGGCGACGCCGGTCGGCGAGAGCCACTTGCCTTAGCTGGACTGTCGGAAATCCTTACAATTCGTGAGGGCACCTCACTCATTCTCTTACCGACTTGCGAGGGGACATCTTCGACTGTCATCTTCAACGGTCCTTCACTGCAACGTCGGAATTGCTTACGTTTCCAAAAAAAAGTGGTGCGGGATCGAGACCTCCTTCTTGTTAACGCTTTTGCGCCTAATGCGTGATTTCATTGCAATTCTGAATATGCGGAACCTCTGCGCCCCTTTTTGGCGCATCAATTGCCCCCTGTGAGCGGTTATCCACAGGGAGGGTAGACGATGAAAGGCATACAATTACGGACAATTGGTGCAATAGTGTGCGTCTTTTACGTTTGCCACCTTTCATCTTCGCCTGCTCTAGGAAATACCGTTCTGCTTACTGACAATCGGTACGTGAGCACAAACGGGTCATGGCGCATCAGCCCGTTCTCTGGCACGCCTTCGTCTGGCTCATGGAACCTTTCTAGCTCACCGCTATCCGAATTTGCCAACTTCAATTCAAAGGTCGTAGCGACCCCTAATCCTATTGGGGGGCCGCTTACGCCGGAGCGCCTTGACGTTTTTGCAGAACAGATATCGAGTATAACTTCGACTGATTTTGAAGCAGTGGGAACGGCTCATATCAACGTAAACATGAATGTAGACCATTGTTCTAGTACCAATTGCAGCATGCAGGGAAATGCTGCCTCGTTTTTTGAAGTAGGCTTTACTCTGCTGGAATCTCATGACTTCCAATTAACTAGTGCAGGCCTTGTTGGGCACATGTATCTCGCGGAGGTCGGAGTCGGCACAATACTCACTGTCCCCCATTCTGACAATTACATCCAAACAACTGGAATACTTCATCCAGGC
>QHXA01000273.1 GCA_003222755.1 Acidobacteriota bacterium | reverse complement strand
TTTGTAGATACCAAAAATAAAGAGCTATGGGTATCGAACCTTGGAAATTCCTCAGCGACAGTGTATCCGCTGGCCGCCAACGGTGATGCGCCACCGTTGCGCACGATTCGCAGCGCCCACGCTGGCAAAGTCTCCTTGCGGTTTGGTAAGACGCAGGCCGTCGCTTACGACAGCAAACGCGAAGAGATCCTGGTGCCCAACTGAGTGAACCATCCGCAGATTGCGGCATTCGCCAGGTTGGCGATGGAAGACACTCCGCCCAGACGCGCGCTCGAGGGCCAAAAGACAAAAATCAGCAGGACCATGCACGGTTTTGGATACGATCCGATTCACGATGAAATCGTCGTGACCAGCCCCCTCACTCAGGCGATCCTCATCTTCCGCGGAGGAGCCAAAGGCGAGGACGCTCCCGTTCGTGTCATCCAGGGATCGCACACCAAAATTCTGGGATCGGCATACGGCGCCCTCGACAGAGTCTGTGTGGATCCAGCCAATAACGAGATCCTCCTTCCGATCGTTCCGAGTGGCATTCTCGTCTTTGATCGAACAGCCAACGGAGATGTCGCGCCGAAACGGGTCCTTAATAATGTTCGAGGCTCCGTGGCGGTTGATCCGGTGCACAATCTCCTGATCGTCAATAGCGGCACTTCAATGCAGATCTTTGACCGGCTGGCCAGCGGAGATGCGAAACCGAAGGCAGTGATCCAGGGGCCGAAGGCCGGTGTGGCGAGTATCAGCTCATTTCAGGTATATGGCCCGAGGGGTTGGATCATCGGAGGAGGTTCCGACGGTTCAATCTGCGCATGGAGCGTCAACGACAGTGGAGACGCGGCGCCAAGATGGAAAATCCCGGTGCAAAAACTCACCGGGTACGTCGCTTCCGGAATCGCCCTGGATCCTGTTCATAAGGAGCTGATCTTGAGCGCAGCGGGCCAGAGAGTCCGCCCGCCCAGCGGCATCATGAATACGGTGATCACTTTTTCGTGGGCAGAAATTTTTTAAGGACGCGATGCGCTAACCGGGCTTCCTACCGGCTTTTGCTTGCGAGCTCGATTGTCGGAGAGAAGATCCGTTGGGAGGAATTTGATGGCAACCTTCCGGGCGAGCCGAGTGTCTTGGGCAAGATATACATCACCCATTCCGCCCGAGCCTAACCGCGAGAGAATTTCGTAAACACCGATCTTACGCCCGATCATCCGCTGGTTTTCGCTTCTTGGTTTGCGGTCGGGCCGATTATAGCACCTGATGGTTCAGGGTTTTGCTTACGGGTATTTCGACAGCGCTGGATTCAATCCGCTCGCGTGCCAACGTACTTCAGGGCCATGGCAGTAAAATCGTCCAGCTGTGGCGCGTTCCCGGAAAAGGTCTTTACCTCGCTCATGACATTGCCGACGATTTCTTCAACGGGATTACCTGCGCAGTGTTCAAGGAGGCCGCATAGTCGCTGCTTGGAAAAACAATTCCCCATGGTATCGACGGCTTCGGTAATGCCATCGGTAAAGAGAAAGATGGAGTCGTTTTTGTTGAGTATGGTTCGGCCCGTTTCGAATGTGGCGTGCTCGAAGGCTCCGGCCATCATTCCCGCAGGCTCGTCCAGTGTTGTTAAAAATCCGGCATTCGACAGGATGTAAGGCCGAGTGTGGCCGGCGATGCAATATTCCAATTCGCCGGTGTTGGTATGGAGAATCCCGTAAAACATCATGACAAACAGGGGCGAATCACCCTGACGCGTGAGCACATCGTTGACATATTTTAAGCATTCGCCCGGAAGAATACCCTGCATCGCGGTAGCTTTCAGGAGCGTACGGCACACAGCCATCGAAATTGACGCCAGCACCCCTTTGCCGGCAACGTCGCCAATAGCAAAACCCAACAGGTCTTCGCCGATCAGGAAGAAATCATAGAAATCGCCGCCGACTTCCTTGGCGCGGACCATCTGTGCGTAGATCTCAAACTCGGTTCTTTCCGGAAACGCGGGGAACTGGCTCGGTAACATCGATTGCTGGATGCGCGCGGCGACACCGAGTTCGTGTTGAATCGCTGCTAACTCCTCTCTCGCGCGCAACCCTTTCTTTATCGTTTGAAGCTCCTGGATTGTTCGGTTAAGGGTGACTTCGAGGTCCTGAAAGTCAATCGGCTTGACCAGGAAATCGTATGCGCCGCGGTTCATTGCGGCTCGGATGTTCTCCATATCTCCATATGCGGACACAATGACGGTTTTTAAGATTCGATCCACATCCGCGAGACGTGACAGAAGTGTGAGCCCATCCATCACCGGCATGTTGATGTCGCTCATGACGACGTCGAGCGTCGGATCCTCTTCTACTATGTTCAGTGCTTCTTGTCCGTTACGCGCGAATGAGAACTCGAATTCGCCATCTTTGATCTTTTTTCGGAATCGCTGGCGAATTAACACTTCCAGATCTGGTTCGTCATCGACAATCAAGACTTTGAAAGGCATTGGATGGACCTCGTTGAGATTTCATTTTTAGGCAACGTGATGATGAACTCCGCGTACTCTCCCGGTTCCGACTCGACTCGGATCGCTCCTTTGTGTTGCTGTACGATTTCATGGCTCATCGACAGACCCAATCCAGTCCCTGAGCCGGCTGGCTTGGTCGTAAAGAACGGTTCGAATATTCGCCTTTTGATGGGTTCAGGCACACCATCTCCGTTGTCTCGAATACGAATTTCCAGGCTCGAGCCCAAGTCTCGGGTCTTGGCAGCGACGACAGGGCAAAAACCGTCCTGAAGCCTCTTCTTTTTTTGATAGGCGGCGTAACAAGCGTTGTTCGCGATGTTCAAAAACACGCGGCCCAAATCCTGCGCTGCGATGCTGACCGGTTCCAGCGAAGAGTCCAAATCTTCCTGAATCGCAACATTGAAGTTCGGATTCTGAGCTCGCATGCCGTGGTATGCGAGCTTGACGTGCTCGGAAACCAACGAATTCAGATTCGTCATCTGGCGACCGCCAGATTGTCCGCGCGAGTGCATCAGCATATTGCGAACGATTCCATCCGCGCGTTTGCCATGCTCTCGAATCTTGGCGACGTTTTGCTGCAGGTCGGCGAAAAGGCCTTCGATATTTTCGAACTCCCTGGAATCCAACCGCGCGGTCTGATCCTTTATTGAATCCTGCAGCTCCTCCAACAAGCCGACGGACACTTCCGCGAAATTCGTGACGAAGTTCAGTGGGTTCTTGATCTCGTGAGCGATACCGGCGGTCAATGAGCCGAGCGAGGCTAGCTTCTGCTGCACGACCAATTGTTCCTGCGCGTTTCGCAGCTGGCCGGTCATCTCATTAAAGGATTTCGCAAGATCCGAGAGTTCATCGCCGCCCTGGATGTCGATACGTTGATCGAGATTGCCGCTTCCAATCGATGCGGCGCCTTCTTTTAACCGATTCAGACCATGGGTCAATTGCCGCGACAGGACGACAGCGACGCCGATCGCCACGACCGCCGACATCACAAAAATCAACACGGCCGTACGGTCGATCAGTCGGGCAACCCGGTAGAAGTTCTCAGTGGCGGTGTCGACGCGCGCACTTTCATCTTTCTGAAGTTGCGGCAGGCGTTCCCGAATCACGTTTTGGGCAAGCGGTTCTGCGCGAATAACGAGTTCTGTGATTGCCTTGGTCTGATTGCGCCCAAAGTTGCCATAAAAAACTCGCCATGAAGCGTCCAGAGTCTCATAGGCCTCGGCAAAAGCGGCGATATTGGCCCGGCTGTCCGGTTCAGCGAGATTGCGCAGGTTGGCGATGTCGCGTTCGAGATTTTCAAGCTGATCATTGAAGCCGGACACCTCGGAGGGATTGGCGCCTGTAGATGGCGTTTCGGCGGCGACCTGGCTCAACAGCGTCACCTGCTTTTGAATGTCATTCAGATTTTGGTTCAGCGAGGAAATCAGCGCTTGACGTGCAACGGCTCGGCGCAAGGCTTCGACGCTCGACTCTCGCCGCTGGTTTCCCCAAAAATAAATGACCAGATTGGCGGCAAAGAGCAGAAGAACCACAAGAAGTGACAAGGCGAGCCTTCTGCGAATCGTCATACCTTATTTGTCCGCATTAGTTCAGGGGGTATCCCTTCTCTCCAGGCAGCAACCCGTCTATTCGAACGACTTTCAGCTCTTTGTGCACGAGCGGCGCCTCAATGAAAGCTATCGAGCCAGGTATGTTGTTGATTAGCGAAACAGCAATCTCGTTGGTGTAAACGGTTTTTGGAGACGCTAAGCTTTCGGCACGGAACACCTTGCCGATCCAATATTGGCGGAACTGCGACTCCGTCATCTGGAGAATGTTCTTGATGACGACATCGCGTTCGTGCGCGAGAGGCGCCCGGATCAACAACGTCACTCGAACGTTGGAGGACCAGAACTGCCGGTCTCCGAGCAGAATGTTGCGCAGTTCGGAGAAAGTCAGATTGTCCACGGGAAGATCTCGACGAACGACCACCGCGACGTCGCTCGCATTCGCCGCCGGCACCGCGCCGGCAAGCTCCGAGAGGACGACGGCGAGTATCACGATTGACTTAAAGCGATTCATCGACCTTCCTTTAGAACGTGAAGCTGGTTTGCACAAAGGCGCCGTTGATGTGCGGTTGGTCCTTGGCTCTTCTCTGGTTGCGATACTCGAACTTCAGCGCCGCGAAACTGGAAAGGTCGTACCGGAGACCGGCGACCGATCCGGCTAGATTCGACATCGGTTGAAACATGGTGTCGGATCGCGGCACGTGAATGTATTCGAAACGATAATATGGTTTGAACTGCTTATTCAGGACCGGTAAGCGGTAACCGGCCTGAACATAGTAGGCCTGACTATTCGCTATTGGCGCGGCGGCATTAGTCAGATTCTGATGCCGGACGTTTGCGAATTCGCCGATGATCTCGGGGTTTTCTCTGTTCCACACGATATGCGTCGATGTGATCCATTCACGATAGTCACGTCCGCCTGTTGTGACCGTATCTCGATACGCGGAACCGCCCATTTGCAGCCCATAAAGCTTATCCGGACGGACGAACATGTTCACCAGCCAGGCGCGTCCATTGGTGTTGTCGCCGGCATCGCCTCCCCGGCTGATCACAGATCCTCGTCCGTTCCCGACTCCGACGTTGTAATTAAAATTCAGCCCATTTGCGCCGGTTGCCCCTTCGACCAATGCTCCGACAAAATGCACCGGAATGAATCGTCCCCCGAACTGGATCATCTCGGGTCTGCTTACGGTTGTCTGCAACCACTGACCATGGTGAAACGCCGTGTTCCAATAATTCACCGGCGTGTGGTACCGGCCAAAGGACACCTTGAGATGATCGTTATGGGCGAAGCGAACAATGCTACGTTCCACTTCAGCGTTGAATCCAGCGGCTGCCGGTGAACCTATACCGGCATCGGCGCGCGCGGTGAAGCTCACTTCACCCATAAAGCTTACTTTGGGTGACAAATTGGAATTCAAATGCAGAATGAATTGTCCTTCGTTGAAACCGCTGTGGCTCCCGGGTTGGTCTGTTGCGCCGAAATTGAAATCGCCGAATCCTGCCAGGTTCAGATTGGGACGACCTTCCGATTGTCCAGCCGGAGATACCATCTGCATGCTCTCCACCGAAGGCGCCTGGATGTTTGCCAGCGGAGTAGCCGGAGGGGTTGGCTTTGATGCTTCCAGCTCTGCAATGCGCTTTTCGAGCTGCTCGACGCGGGTCATCAAGGCCTGAATCAGTTCCGTTTGACTGGCGGCATTCTGTGTCTCGCCGGAAACGTTCAATGCTTGCGCCAACATGAACAAGCACACTAAAGATAATGGCCTCATCAAGACTCCCGTTTTTGCCCTTTCAAAACGACGCCAGATTCTCGCGACGCAATTCATAACCTGCAAATATCGTCCTAAACCCGCCAAAGCTTTAGCCGATAAGTATTTTGATGGAGAGAGAAATCCCGCAGCCGCGGTGTGCCGATCCGGCGCCAAGCGAAGTTGAGGAGCGGTATGCGCTTGTACTCGCGGGCTCCAAAGACGGTATCTGGGATTGGAACTTGATAACCGGCGATATCCATTTTTCGTCGCGATGGAAAAGCACGCTCGGCTACAAGGACGATGAGATCGGTTCCAAGGCCGAGGAATGGCTTGACCGGATACACCCGGAAGATCGATCTCGCGTGCAGGAAGACCTGAAGGCCCATATTGACGGCATCACACCGCATTTCGAGAACGAGCACCGCATCCTGCATAGCAGCGGGTCATATCGATGGATATTTTGCCGCGGTGTAGTCATCCGAGATCAGGCGGGAATCGCACGGCGTATTGCCGGCTCTCAGACCGACATCACGGCCGTGAAAATGGCCGATCCACTGACGGGATTGCCCGACCGGGTCCTGTTTATGGAGCGGCTGATGCACGCCGCAGACCGGCTAAAGCGCTGTCCAGACTTGCTCTTCGCAGTGCTGTTCCTGGATGTGGATCGTTTCAAGCTCATCAATGAGAACTTTGGGCACACGGTTGGCGATCAACTGCTCGTCGAATTCGTGCGCCGTGTGGAACGCGAACTTCGCTGCACCGATGGGATCACCCGTTTTACGGAAGAACAAACGCTTGCGCGTCTTGGCGGAGACGAGTTCATCATCCTGCTGGACGATATTCGCAGCACAAGCGATGCCCTTCGCGTGGCGGAACGGTTGATGCAATTGCTGAAGCACCCGTTCAATATCGACGGTCACGAAATCTTCGTCAGCGTCAGCATTGGAATTTCGCTCAGTTCTACGGGCTTTGAATGGCCTGAAGATCTTCTCCACAACGCAGACCTCGCCATGTATCGGGCCAAGGCTGGAGGCCGCGGACGCGTGGAATTATTTGACGCCGCCATGCGGGCCAGCGCTGTGGCGCGCCTGCGGCTGGAAAACGAACTGCGGCAGGCGGCAGACGGCCAAGAGTTTTGCAACTGGTATCAAGTGATCGTGAATCTGGATACAGGCCAGCCCAGTGGCTTCGAGGCTCTCGTCCGGTGGCAGCATCCATCGCGTGGTTT
>QHXA01000272.1:5268-5734 GCA_003222755.1 Acidobacteriota bacterium | reverse complement strand
CCGTTATGAAAACGGCGCATGGTCGTCTGTTTACAGCAGCCCAGACCTGATCGAGGAAGTAAAAGTCGTCGTGGCGCCGGTGGACGCAGAGACCTCTCGCGGTTCGGGGCAGGTCCAGATGGTCACTCGCTCTGGAACGAATGCTTTCCGTGGCAGCGTGGCATGGAGCAATCACAACTCCGCGTTGGACGCGAATGACTGGTTCAACAACTTCAATGGCGTCGGTAAGAGCTACGACAATCGCAACCTGTACAGCGCTCGCCTTGGCGGTCCGATTATCAAGAACAAAACTTTCTTCTTTGCCTTGTTCACGGGCCAGCGCGACCTGAAAAGAAATCAAGCCTTCGGTCTGACTTGGACCGACACCGCGAAAGCTGGCATTTTCCGGTACTGGCCTGGAGTGGATGTTCTAAATGCCAGTAACGCCAATCCGAGCGTCGATCGCAATGGAAACCCGGTCCAGCCC
>QHXA01000272.1:0-5255 GCA_003222755.1 Acidobacteriota bacterium | reverse complement strand
CCGCAATTGGGTTGTTTGGTACTTGCAACTACAAAGGCGCACCTGTCCTGAATTGCAGGGTATTCAACGATCCCAACCGCACCGGCATCTCGACGAATGCATTCTTACAAGACGAACTGCGGCGCATGCCTTCTCCGAACCAGTTCATTACCAGCGGGACTACGAATCCGGATGGTCTGAATACGGGCCTCATTTCATTCGTCCGGCGCCAAGAAGGTCTGGACCTGACGAATGGAAATGGCGATGAGGTGAATCGCGACCAGTACAACGCCCGGATCGACCACAATTTCAATGCGAATCATAAGCTCAGTCTCATCGGCACCAATGAGCACACATGGGGCACTGCCACTCAAGCCGGCTTGAGGAATTGGCCGCTTTCTTACGACGGATTGGCCGTAAAGCGTCCCGTCGTCTATAGCATTCAATTGACCTCAACATTGTCGACAAGCATGTTGAACCAGCTCCGGCTGTCAAAGAGTGGAACCAATAACTGGCAGTGGGGATCAGCAGACCGCGGCGACGCGATCGGCGCCGAAGCCCGGGCGCTGCATGCAAGAGCCAACGGCATTCCCTTTCAGGTTACTTTCGCTACGCTCATTCTGCCGTTCAGCAACATCGGCGGATTCGGCAGGTGGCGCGAGGGTATCAATCCCAGGTACGCCTTTGGCGATGACCTGAGCTGGACAAAAGGCAAGCACGCCTTCAAAGGCGGTTACGAATATCGCAGGACGGAATCCAACGGATTCAACGATCCCAATTACGATCCCGTTGTTGCACTCGGCGCGGGTGGTAACAACGCGGCCGTCCTCGATGCCACGGCTGCGGGCGGTGGATTTACAGGTCTGACAACCAATGCCGCCACGGCAGCTAAAAACTTTCTCTATGATCTTGCCGGTTCGGTCACCAACATCAATCAAGCTTTTGGGGTGTTGAGCGCTAAAGACACGAGATTGCAGGGCACACCCGTGATCCGAAACAACAAGCACTGGAATTACCAGAACGAAATGAGCGTCTATTTCAAGGACGACTGGAAATTCCGTTCAGACCTGACATTGAACCTCGGCATCCACTGGGAATGGTATGGCCAGCCGTACGAACACGACGGTCTGGCCGCTCGAGTTGTGGGGGACGAAAGTTCGTTCCTGAACGTCTCTTGCACCAGCGCCATTGGTGTTGCGTATTCCAGCAACTGTACCAATCTGGCGCAGGTCCAGTTTGTCGGAAAGAATTCAACGCATCCGGAAATCGGTACCTACATCAACGGAAACGACAATAACAACTTTGCACCATCCGTTGGTCTTGCCTGGAACGTTCCTTGGCTTGGAAAAGGCAAGACGGTCATTCGTTCCGGGTACGGCATCGCCTATGAAGGCGCTCTGCGCAACTTCATCACGGTAGATGGTGTCATCGGGACTGTACCCGGCATCAACTTGGTATCGGGCGGAACCGGCTTGACTTTCAACCCGACAGCCTACACGACCCTCAGCACAGTATCGTTGCCGATTCCGTTCCCGGCGGGAACACCGACCACATCGCCCTTCCCCGTTACGACACGGCAGCGCTCGCTGGGAATCACGGCATACGATCGCGTTTCTCCGTACACGCAGAACTGGAACTTCGAAATCCAGCACGAACTGACGAAGGGTACGACAGTCGAAATTCGCTACGTCGGCACCAAAGGCACGAAGATTGTAAGCAATAATGACCTGAACACGCTCAATTGGATTAAAACCGACGGTTCCAAGGTCCTCTTCGACGCCTTCAACATCGCACGGCAAGGTGGCGAATCCCCGCTGCTGAATCAACTGTTCAATGGGTTGGCATTAGCCGGCACCTGCGTCGTCAATGGCACCACCTGTACGGGCGCGCAGGTTATGCGGACCAATTCAACAACCCGCGCACAGTTGGCGAACGGAAACTTCGGCGCATTCCTGAATGCACTCAATACAGGCGCGGGCGGGGCCTTGCAATACACGGGTCAGCCGAGCACAGATGCCGCAGGCTCCATCCTCTACCGCAACGGTTTCCCCGATAACTACCTGGTTCCGGATCCGCAGTATTCGAGTGTGAACCTTAACGGCAACAACGACAATTCGACATATCACTCGCTCAACCTGCAGCTCACCCGCCGTCTATCTCATGGCTTCACCAACACCACCACGTACATCTGGAGTAAGGCGCTGGGCGCTGGGACCAGTGGGATCGATCCGAACCATCAGAATACGAAGACCCTGCAGGCTGTGGATCACGCTCACCAGATCAGCAGCAATGGCACGTACGAGCTTCCGTTCGGAACGGGTCATTTCCTGCTGGGTAACGCCCCCGGCTGGCTGGACAACATTGTCGGGAAATGGCAGTTGGGCGGCATCATGAACTTCATCACCGGCGCTCCGCTCAGCATCACGACAGTTAGTGCCGGCACCACCGGCATTACTACGATCACAAACACGAACGCGACGCCCAATGTTGCGGGTAAAACCCCGAAGGATATAGGGAAGCTGACATACGTCGATAATGGAGTGGTCTACTTCGCCGGTTACACTCAAGTCACCGATCCCGGCCTGGCACAAGTTTCGCCGGCATGCGCCGCATCGAATACGGCGTGCAACGGCTTACTCGCCGGCTATAACAACAAAGCGATCGCCGATCCGAACGGCAACATCATCCTCGTGAACCCTCAGCCCGGACAGGTTGGCACACTCGGACAGAGCACGGTTCGCGGGCCGTCGCGGTTCGACCTCGATATGAACCTGGTGAAGCGCTTCAAGATTACCGAAAGCAAACAATTCGAATTCCGAATTGATGCGATCAATATCCTGAACCATCCAAACTTCGGCGCGCCGAACACGGACATGAATCGTGCCGGTACATTTGGCCGTATCACCTCTCTGGCCAGCGGTCTGAACACTGGCGGAAACGGCGGAATGCGCAGCTTCGTCATCAATACGCGACTGAACTTCTAAGCGCGGATTCGAACGCGGGCTAAAGCCGGGCTTTAGCCGGCTTTAGCCCGCGTTCAAATTTCCAAACCAGTCGATCGGATCGGCTCGCATTCGGCTTTGAATGGAACGCCGTTTCCGGAGCAGTCTGGGTAAGCTACCAAGCACGAAGAATAATCCGGGAATGGAGGACCACTCGCGAAGAAAGACGAATCCAATGACTGCTGCATCGCGCCTTGTAATCGGCCAGAAATCGCGGCGGTACAGGCTCGTGGTCATGTTGTTGAGTCGGAGAAGGAATCGGTTCTTCACCGAGTGGTAGTTGATCTCTTTGGGTAGCTTGCTGCGGCGCTCGGGCGTCACGCGGCGGCGATGCAGGCCGACTGCGGTTGGAACGTAGATTGAAGTCCAGCCATATAGCCGGCAGCGCCATGCCAGATCGGCATCTTCGCGGTAAGCGAAAAAGTCTTCATCGAAATACTGGCCATTGATGGCGACATCATCCAGCGCTTTGCGGCGATACATCGCCGCGGCGCCGCTGGGGCCGAAGATCTCTTCAGGCTGTTCGAATTGCCCGTTATCGTGTTCGCCGCTGCCTCGATCGAGATGGCGTTGCTCGCGCAGCATAATAATGCCCGTCGAGTCGATCGTCTTTCCATCCATGCGCAGCAGCTTGCCACTCGCGGACGCAGCATCGGAACGCGCATCCAGTGCCCGCACGAGTTCTCCAATGAATGTGGGACTCAATACCGTATCGGGATTCAGAAACAAAATGTATTCCGAAGGAAATCGGCTCGCGAGTTCGTTATGCGCCTTACAGAAGCCGGTATTGACGGGTGACCGCATGACGTATTCGACATCATAGGGCTCGATGATCCGGAGCGTCTCGTCAGAAGACGCGTTATCGAGAATGTGAATTTCGAAATCTCGGAATGTCTGCCGCTCGAGGCTTTCCAGGCATGCTGCGATATCGAGAGCGCTATTGAAGGTCACGATATTCACAGCAAGCTTCGGCATCACCATCCCGTCAAGGCTCCGATGAACGTCTTGCCATATGCTGCAGCCTGCGTCGGCCTGGCGATCATTCGTCCCACCATCCCGGCGGCAATGGAGGCTCGAACTGCCGCTGTGCCTAACGCGCCGAAGTGCTTGCTCGCGTAGCGAAGTTGGTTGCTGTAGTACGACCGCAGGAAATCCGGGGATTTCATGGCCTCCGCGCTGTAGCCACCTTCGTGCAGAAACTGCGCCGCGGGCGCGAAGTAGATCTCCCAGCCGCTCGTTTTGAGCCGCCGGCAAAAGTCCACGTCTTCGTACCAGGCCGGATAGAACTGCTCGTCAAATCCACCGACTTCATCGTATGCGTCGCGGCGGATCATCAACGCTGCGGCGGCGGGCTGGTCGACCTGTAGTGGCAGTCTATAATCGGCAGACGGGCGGCGGTCATAGACCGCCGCTACAGTTGGAAACCCAAGATTTTCCCGCACGAGAGCTGCGATTGTGGGCAGAGCTTTCGGTAAATACTTCTCGCCGACATGTCCGCCGACAGCTGCTACTCGAGGATGGGCATCCAAGAATTCTTGCAAGAGCTGCACAGCGCCTGGCATTGCACGCACATCGGGATTCAGGATCAAGACATAGGACGTTGATGTCGCATGGAATGCCTGATTCACGGCGGCTGCAAATCCACGGTTCGTGCTATTTCGTACGAAGTCCACTCGATGCCGGAATCGCTGAACCGATTCCAGTGAAGCATCCCCGGATGCATTGTCGATGACAAGGATCTCCGCCGTCGTGGTTGTTGCGAGCAGCGATTCAATGCACATCCGCAGCCGGCGCCCGGAATTCCAATTAATAATGGCGACCGTACTAGTCATCAATGCTTCGTCGCAAACACGAGCATGATGTCCCTCGGGTTCACTCGAAACGTGAGCCTCGAAAATCCATTCACGTTCGGCAGCCACGGCATGTAGCGGCCGAGACGATTCATGATCAAATCCACACTCGCGTACTTTCCGATTGTAATAATGCTCTCTATTCTAAGGCCGTGCTCGGAAAGCAGTCGTGACATGGTGTTTGGACTGAAAAAGAAGTAGTGCTCCGGAATGAACTGCCGCCAGCGCGACCTCAGCAGCTTGAACGGCAGCGAATTGATGTTGGGAGTTTCAATGACGAGCAGCCCGCCCGGTTTGAGTCGCTCGGCCGCGGCGCGGACGAAGCTGCGGGGCGAATCAACGTGTTCGATCACGTGAAAGCTGGCAACAACATCGAAGCCGCTCCACGGCGTCCGCTCGATAATGTCTGGATGGACTGGAGCGA
>QHXA01000271.1 GCA_003222755.1 Acidobacteriota bacterium | reverse complement strand
TTCTCCAGAATGTGCACCGGTATTTTCTCTACCTTGCGGTCATCTTTCTTTTCATCCTGGCGTCCGACGTCTGGAAAGCGCTCTGGTTCACGAATCCTGCGACAGGTGCTGTCTCGTTTGGCATCGGAATCGGAACGATCGTGCTCGCCGTGAATGTGATCCTGCTGAGCGGCTACGCGCTGGGTTGCCACTCCATGAGGCACTTGGTCGGAGGGGGGAAGGATGAGTTGAAACGAGCGTTGTTTGGGCGAACCGGCTACAACTGCGTCAGCTGTCTGAACAGCAATCACATGCGATGGGCATGGGGGAGTCTGTTCTGGGTCGCATTCTCTGATCTGTATGTGCGGTTGTGTTCAATGGGAATCCTTACAGATTGGAGAATTTTTTGATGCCGGAATACCCGACGTTCGAATACGACGTGCTTGTGATTGGCGCCGGAGGCGCCGGATTGCGCGCGGCTATCGAAGCGTCGGCTGCCGGTGTGCGCGTCGGATTAATCTGCAAATCACTCCTGGGTAAAGCCCACACCGTAATGGCCGAAGGCGGAATCGCCGCGGCCCTGAGCACGACCGACAGCAGGGACAACTGGAAAGTCCATTTCGCCGACACGATGCGTGGCGGCCAGTACATCAACAATTGGCGGATGGCGGAGCTGCATGCCAAAGAGGCTCCTGCATGCGTTCGGGAACTCGAAGCATGGGGCGCGGTTTTCGATCGAACCACGGACGGCAAGATCCTGCAGCGAAATTTCGGCGGCCACAAGTTCCCACGACTCGCCCACGTCGGAGATCGTACAGGACTGGAGATGATCCGTACGCTTCAGGATCACGGAATCCATCAGGGCATTGAGGTGCACATGGAGTGCACCGTCGTCAGTCTGCTCAAAGATGGAGAGCGTGTCGCCGGCGCATTCGGGTACGAAAGGGAACGCGGTCACTTTCTCTTGTTTAAAGCCAAAGCGATTGTGCTTGCGACCGGCGGTGTCGGCAGAGCCTACAAGATCACGAGCAACAGTTGGGAATACACAGGCGATGGCCAGGCGCTCGCCTACAATGCGGGCGCGGATTTGCAGGATATGGAGTTCGTGCAATTCCATCCTACGGGAATGATCTGGCCGCCGAGTGTCGCCGGCATTCTCGTTACTGAAGGCGTGCGTGGCGAGGGCGGAGTTCTTCGCAATAGTGTGGGCAAGCGCTTTATGTTCGACGACATTCCCGACGCCTACAAAGCTCAGACCGCCGACAACGAACTCGAAGGATGGGAATACTGCCAGGGCAACAAAACGGCACGCCGGCCTCCGGAGTTGCTGACGCGCGATCACGTGGCGCGTTGCATCATGCGTGAAGTGAAGGCGGGGCGCGGAAGCCCTCATGGCGGCGTGTATCTCGACATTGCCTGGATCAAAGAAAAATTGCCCAACGCGGCAGAACACATCAAACGCAAACTGCCGAGCATGTATCACCAATTCAAACAGCTTGCCGACATCGATATCACGACGACACCGATGGAAGTCGGCCCCACCACGCACTACATCATGGGTGGCGTTCGCGTCCACGCGGAAACGCAGATGTCCACTGTTCCGGGTCTTTTCGCCGCCGGCGAGTGCGGCGCCGGACTTCACGGAGCGAATCGTCTCGGAGGAAATTCGCTATCGGATCTGCTGGTGTTCGGCAAGCGGGCAGGACGATACGCAGCAGAATTCGCCAAACAACATCCGCCCGGCCGCATCAACGAGGATCAATTGCAAAGCGTCGCCCGCTGGGCCCTGCAACCATTCGAACGCGGCGCATTACGAGAGTCCAACGCTGAAGGACCATATCGAATTCAACATGAGTTGCAGGACAAAATGCAGGACCTCGTGGGGATCGTTCGTACCGAGGCCGAAATGATGCGAGCTCTAGACGAGATTACCTCCCTTCGCGAGCGTGCAAGCCGCGTAGGCGTAGAGGGCAATCGTGAATACAACACCGGCTGGCACACCGCACTGGATCTGGCAAATCTCCTGACCGTTTCCGAAGCCATCACTCGCGCGGCCATCGAAAGGAAAGAGAGCCGGGGCGGGCATTTTCGCGAGGACTATCCGGACAAGGTCAAAAATGTCGGTGAACTAAACATCGTTATTCGCCGGGGCCGGGACGGCGAAATGCAGATAGTGCGAGAAAAGATTCCGGAGATGCCGGGAGAGCTAAAACAAGTCATCGAGGAGCAGAGATGAGCGGAGCGAATGCAAGCCCGATAGGGCGCAGCCATCAAGAGATGACCCCCGTAACATTCCAGGTGTGGCGCGGCAGCCGTGGTGAGGGCCAGTTTGCGAAATACACGACCGAGATTTCGGAAGGCATGGTTGTCCTGGATGCGATTCATAAAATTCAGGCTGAACAGGCGAACGATCTCGGCGTGCGCTGGAACTGCAAGGCTGGAAAGTGTGGTTCCTGCTCTGCGGAAATCAACGGAATGCCCAGGCTGATGTGCATGACGCGCATGAACGAGCTCCCTGCGGGCAAACCGGTTATCATCGAGCCGATGAAAAGTTTTCCGCATATTCGGGATCTTGTGACAGACGTTTCGTGGAACTTCGAAGTGAAGAAGAAAATCAAGAAATTCAAGCCGCGCCCGCCCGATAATCCAGATGGATCGTGGCGCGTGTTTCAGGAAGACGTCGATCGCGTGCAGGAATTCCGGAAGTGCATTGAATGCTTTCTATGCCAGGACGTTTGTCACGTCTTGCGCGAGCATCAACTCCACAAAGAGTTCATCGGTCCAAGATTCTTTGTTTATGCCGCTGCACTTGAGATGCATCCGCTCGATATTGAGAACCGCGTCGAGGAACTGGCAAAGGCGAAGGGCATCGGGTACTGCAACATCACAAAATGTTGTACCGCAGTCTGTCCGGAAAACATCAAAATTACCGACAACGCGATTATTCCCTTGAAAGAACGAGTAGTGGACGAGCTATACAATCCGATCCGGCGCCTCTTTCGGATCTTTAAATCAAAGGAGGGTTAAGATGTCCAGACCGACACGCGACGCCGAGTTTAAGCTCAAAGTTCTTAGCCCACCGGCGATTCCGGCAGCGCTCGAACGCGCCAAGCGGTACCGGCTGTTGAACGAGCCGACACAAGCGGAAAGCATCTGTCTCGATATTCTCGAGGTGGATCCCGAGAACCAAGCCGCACTCATCCTGCTCCTGTTGTCGCTCACGGATCAGTTTGCGGATTCCCATGCGTCGATACAGCGGGCCTTGATGCTCCTCCCGCGTCTCGCGAGCGAGTACCACCGGACGTACTATCAAGGGGTCATCTACGAGCGGCAGGCACGATCTCAACTGCACCGTAGCGCCCCCGGGGGTGGTAGTACCGCGTATCATTTCTTGCGAGAGGCAATGCGATACTACGAAGCCGCGGAAAATATCCGGCCTGCTGACAATGACGAGGCGTTGCTTCGTTGGAACACATGCGCGAGAACGATCGTGTCGCAGAATTTGCAACCCTCTCCCATCGACGATGCGCTCACGATGCTGGAGTGATGCGGCCCCGCGTCTGCGCACGCCGGAGGCGTCCACGCACCGCGGAGCGGTGCTGGGAAATTAGCCAGAGGTACGCGTTTTTTGCGTACCCCTGGAATACTTTGACAATTCTTGCAAATCCGCACCCTGAAAGGGTGTCGAGGACTCCTGGCACGCCTCCGGCGTGCGCAAAACGGACAAACCTGAGTTACACGGCTCCGCGGTGATCCGACGCGCGGTTCCTTTTCAGGCGCTCGTCGACGAGTGTGACGATATCGTCCAATGTGTCCGACTGGAGTCCTAAGTGGCGGGCGATCCGGCGGACTAGGCAGTCGACTCGCTCAATGTGCGCGGCGCCGCCAAAAAGCGCGCGTGCGGCCGAAGAAGGTTTGCCGAGGCCCTCTGCGGCTTTGGCGTATTTATCGAAAGGAACCATGTCTTCATCTGAAGCGCCAAGCCGGGCGCAGAGTTTCCAAACCCAGTCGTACACCTCCCGGGACTTATCGACATTCGCGTGAACCGCCTCTTGGATGGGTATCATCTCGTCCCGCTGAATGCATCTGTAGTTGCCGGCCATCAACATTGGCCATTTTGCGAGCGGGACGAAGATGGAATCGTGCACTTTCAGCTTGACGGGGATTTCGATAGGGCCGTCGCCGGGATCGAAGCGGGCCGCCTCGATATCGGCCTCGAGGTTCCGGAGCATGCTAGTTGGCTCTTCGAGTTCGAAACGCGCCGCTTTGAAGTTCGTGGGTAGGCCCACATGCAGAACATTCTTTGGCTGATCGGGCGGGCGAAATGCTTGCGGATCGGGACTCGCCAGCGTCGTCAGTCGGGGATCGAAGGCTTCCCAAACACCAGGATCCGCATAGCACGCCTCCAGCGTCTCCGTCTCGAGCCCGGGGATGCGTTTCAGATAGGGCAAAGGCGGCATATTCATAATCGCCAGGCAAGGCACGCGGGATCGGGCAATGCGATCCATCAACTCTCGAACACCTGGTGAACCGTACTGGGCTTCTTGCATGCCCAGCACGACCAAGTCGAAGTCGCCTGGATTGACTTCGTCCGGCGTGCGAGCGGACAGTGCGCCGGGCAGATCTCTCGACGCGATCTCGAGCGGAGACTGACGGCCGCGGATCGGAAAGCGAACCCGCGTTCCTTCACGGTTAATCAGTTCGGCCGTGGGCTTCGTGCAAACCAACGAAACCCGATGTCCGGCCATCAACAATTTGGTACTGAACAATGAGCCGTAGGAGGCCCCGAGAATGACTACGTTGTATTTCACGATTCGAGCCTCCGCATCAGATTGCACCTTGCTGGCGAGCGGCCTCGATTTCGTCTTCATTCATGCCGAGGACGTTTCGGAGAACTTCTTCGGTATGCTCGCCTAGCAGTGGTGAGCGTCGGACATCCGCGGGCGAATCCGACAGCTTGATCGGGTTGCCTACCGTCAGATACTTGCCGCGCGTGGGATGGTCGACCTCGACCACCGTGCCGGTCTGGCGGAGCGCTTGCTCTTCAGCTATCTCCTTCATCGAGAGCACCGGGCCGCACGGCACGTTCAGCGGATTCAGCGTGGCCATCACGTCCATCTTGTTCATGGTCATGGTCCACTTCTCAATTTCCGCAAACACGTGAGGTAGCTTGTTGAGACGCGCTTCGGGCGTTTTATATTCGGGATCCTCGATCCAATCCTCATGTCCGATGACTTTGGCCAGTGCGGGAAAAGCCGCGGCCTGCGTGATCACGTAAATGTAAGCGTCCGGATCGGTCTCCCACCCTTTGCATCGAACGATCCAGCCCGGATGGCCTCCTCCGGAGGCATTGCCGGCGCGCGGCACGGCGACACCGAATTTTCCGTTGGGGTATTGCGGATACTCCTTTTACCCGGCAGAGGTTCAGCACCGTATCCTGCATCGCGCAGGTTACTCGCTGGCCGCGGCCGCTCTTCTCGCGCTGAAGCAGTGCCGCGAGGATGCCCGCTACCAGATGGATACCGGTGCCGGAATCACCGATCTGGGCGCCGGTCACCATCGGGAAACCATCGATCTCACCCGTGGTCGAAGCTGACCCGCCCGTGCATTGCGCGACGTTCTCATACACCTTGCAATCTTCGTAAGGACCAGGGCCGAATCCCTTGACGGAGGCATAGACCATTCGCGGGTTGATCTGCTGTATCTTCTCCCAAGGAAAGCCCATGCGATGGATCGCACCGAGCGCGAAGTTCTCCACCATGACATCGCATCGCTCGATTAGCTTTGTGAAGATCTTGGACCCTGCTGGCGTTTTCGGATTCAGCGTGACGC
>QHXA01000270.1 GCA_003222755.1 Acidobacteriota bacterium | reverse complement strand
CCCGGCGTAGGCCACGTGAGATATAGCTCCGATGGCGTGAACTTCCGCTTCGTGGCAGCAACAAGCCAACCCTTCTACCGGACCGACACGGGTCTCCTGGCGAACTATACGCAATACCAGGCCGACCTCACCGAATTGGCTCCCAACACGGACTACGTGTACAGCGTCAGTGTCAACGGCCAAGACATCGGTGCTGCGGGCGAGACCCGCTTCCGGACGGCAGGCCCCGGGGCTTTCAAGTTTATTGTTCTCGGCGACAGCGGGTGGGGCGACCCTCGCAGCGATGCTCAAGGCCTGATCGCGCAAAGAATCGCTGCGGAGAAACCGGCGCTACTGATTCATACCGGCGATCTGGTATACCCGATGGGCTCTTTCGAGTACTACCAGCGAAACTACTTCAACTACTACGCCGCTACGATGGGCTCGGTGCCTTTTTTCCCAGCCCCGGGCAATCACGACTACGACATTCCGAACGCGATACCGTACTTGGCCATCCACTCACCGCGGACGTTATTACTCGTACGATTGGGGGGACGTGCATTTCGTGTCCATCGATGCGCATCAGTCGTTGGCGCGGGCAGTGAACGCCGATGCACCAATGCTTCGCTGGCTGGATAACGATTTGCGCTCGACACGGCAATTTTGGCGCGTCGTTTACTTCCACTATCCGCCGTATGCGACGGGCCAGAATGTAAACGACCCGCAATCATTGTGGGTGCGGCAGTACATGGTTCCGATCTTGGAAAACAACGGCGTGCAGCTTGTTTTCAGCGGCCATGAACACAGCTATCAGCGGAGCGTCCCCATTCGTAAATCGAGCTTCGTTGCGCCGGGTCTGGGTACAAATTACTTCACCAGCGGCGGCGGTGGCGCGATCCTTTACCCCGTCCCGGACAAGCCGATGGTCGCATTCGCCAGAAGCGCGCATCACTACCTGCGCGCGGAGGTGGAGGGGACGCGCATCACCGTTCGATCGATTCGACATGACGGAGTCGAACTGGACAGCTATACGGTCGCGCCGGCTCCTGTGCTTTCCGATGATTCAAAGTTGACGCCAGTCACGCTAACGCCCGGGCCAGTTGCCGGAGCGCTTATTCGCATCATCGGCCGCGGCCTGGCAGCGGAGGAGACGTTCTCGTGCACACCGGCTCTGCCAACCGATATGGCGGGCACTGTCGTCACACTCAACGGCAATCCCATCCAACTACTCTACGTTTCGCCGACACAAATCTATGGACAGCTTCCCTTCACCCTTGATGGTAACGTTACGGTCCGCGTCACGACGGCGAACGGGTTCGTGGAAAGATCGATTTAGTCTGGACGCACGCCGGACGCGTGCCCTGGAGTTTGGCCGTCTTGCGCACGCCCGGAGGCGTGCCAGGAAATTAGCCGGGGGTTAAGCGAGCGGGAGCGAGCGCAACCCCCGGTTGTCTGAAACCAGGGACATCCCCACCCTGAAAGGATGTCGAGGACTCCTCGCACCCCTGCCGGGGTGCACATTACGTCGAGTTCGTATCCGGGAGTACGCGCACAAAAAACGTGCGCGTACTCCCGGCTAATTTCCTGGCACGCCTCCGGCGTGCGCAAAACCGGCGAAACTTGAGGCGACCCGCCTACGGCAAGTTTGGCCCCAGCCACCGCTTGCCTTCCGCTACATCCATCCCCTTGCGCGCGCTGTAGTCGCGGAGTTGGTCCTCGCCGATTTTGCCCACACTGAAGTACTGAGCGACAGGATGCGAAAAATACAGGCCGCAGACCGAACTGGCGGGAATCATCGCGTAGTTCTCGGTTAGCTGGATTCCCGAATTCAATTCGGCCTCGAGCAGACTAAACAATGTTCGTTTCTCAGTATGATCCGGCATTGCTGGATAACCGGGCGCCGGACGAATTCCGCGATACCGTTCCTTAATCAGATCTTCGACGGACAGACTCTCACCGCGTCCGTAGCCCCACTCTTCGCGAACGCGCTTGTGAAGACATTCGGCAAAAGCCTCCGCGAACCGATCCGCGAGCGCCTTTGCGATGATCGAGTTGTAATCGTCGTGTTCCTTCTCAAATCGCGCGCACAATTCGTCCAGTCCGCCACCGGTCGTCACGGCAAATGCGCCGATGTAATCCGGAATGCCCGACGATACCGGAGCGATGAAATCGGCCAGCGCGTAATTGAATTCGCTGGGCGCCTTTCGGATTTGCTGCCGCAGTGTATGGACTGTGGCGACAAGGCACGTGCGGGCAAAAGCCATATACGGCTCGAGCCCGAAGCGATCGGTCCGCAACAATGCTCTCCAGCAATCCCCAGCCATCCTGAAATAATTCGATAGCCTTGCTTCCAACTATCCGGTCTTCGAAGATGCGCGGGTATGTGCCCTTCAACTGCCACGCGTGAAAAAATGGCGACCAATCGATGAACGGGACGAGCGCCGTGAGCGGATAGTCCTCCAGGACTCGAATACCCAAAAACGAGGGCGCGGCCGGTTTCTCGCTCCTGGACCACTGCAGGTCGGGCCGCCGCTGCCGGGCCTCTTCCAATGTCAGCAAAGCCAATTCGCTGCGCCGTGCAAGATATTTTTCGCGCGCTTTGTCCTGTTCGCGTCTGTTACGTTCGGCAAACGCTGGTCGGGTTTCATTATTGATGAGATTGTTCACGACACCGACGGCGCGCGATGCGTCCAGCACGTGCAGCACGGGCCGGTCATACGCCGGCGCAATCTTAACCGCAGTATGAATGGCGCTCGTCGTTGCGCCACCGATCAACAACGGCATCTGAAGACTCTGGCGCTGCATCTCTCCCGCGACGTAGACCATCTCGTCAAGTGATGGCGTAATCAGTCCACTGAGCCCGATGATGTCCACCTGCCGTTCACGCGCAGCTTCGAGAATCTTTTCCGAAGGCGCCATCACTCCAAGATCGATCACTTCGTAGTTGTTGCAGGCGAGGACCACACCCACAATTTTTTTACCGATATCGTGGACATCGCCTTTGACCGTGGCCAGCAGGATTTTTCCTTGCGTTGCCGCGCCGCCGGTTTGTTTGTCGGTCTCCATGTATGGGATAAGCTGCGCGACAGCTTTTTTCATGACGCGTGCGCTTTTGACTACTTGAGGCAGGAACATCTTGCCGGCGCCAAAGAGATCGCCAACGATATTCATGCCGTCCATGAGTGGACCTTCGATTACCGCCAGCGGCTTCTGATACTTCAGGCGCGCCTCCTCGACATCCTGTTCAACATAGTCGACGATTCCCTGAATGAGCGCATATTTCAGTCGCTCTTCGACTGATGCTTCGCGCCAGGCGTTCTCTCTCGATTCCGCTTTCGTCTTCTTCCCCACCGAATCGGCGAATGCCAACAAACGTTCCGTCGCATCGGGTCGCCGGTTCAGCAGAATATCTTCGACAAGCTCCAACAGGTCTCTCGGTATTTCTTCGTATACGGCGAGCTGGCCGGCGTTCACGATGCCCATATCGAGTCCGGCCCGGATCGCATGATAGAGAAACGCCGAATGCATGGCATCACGCACGACGTTATTACCGCGAAATGAAAATGAAATATTGCTAATGCCACCGCTCACCTTTGCCAGTGGTAGCGCGGCTTTGATGCGGCGAGTTGCTTCAATGAAAGCGAGGGCGTAGTTGTTGTGCTCTTCAATCCCGGTCGCAACAGTTAAAACGTTGGGATCAAAAATAATATCCTGTGCAGGGAATCCGATATCTTCAGTCAGGATGCGATATGCTCGCGAGCAGATTTCAACTCTCCGTTCAGTCGTGTCCGCTTGTCCTTTCTCGTCGAAAGCCATCACGACGGCAGCCGCGCCATATCTGCGAATCGTGCGAGCACGCGCCTTGAATATCTCTTCGCCTTCTTTCAGGCTGATCGAGTTCGCGATTCCTTTGCCTTGGATGCACTTGAGCCCGGCTTCGATGACAGACCACTTCGAGCTGTCGATCATCACCGGAACTCGCGCAATATCCGGCTCGGCGGCGATCAGGTTGAGAAACCGAGTCATCGCCGCTTCCGAATCGAGCATAGCTTCATCCATACACACGTCGATGATTTGTGCGCCGCCCTCCACTTGGTCCCGAGCGACGCTCAATGCTTCTTCGTATTGGCCGGCCAAAATGAATTTGGCGAACTTGGGAGAACCGGTCACGTTCGTGCGCTCGCCGATGTTCACAAAACTGAGGTCCGGACGAAACGTCAGAGGTTCCAAACCGCTCAGCCGGAGATACGGCTCAGGGCGAGGTAGCACGCGCGGCTTCAGCCCGCGAACGGCCTCGGCGATGGCGCGGATATGTTCGGGCGTGGTTCCGCAACATCCACCGACGATGTTGACCCAGCCGTTCGCAGCAAAATCGCGTAGGATGGCAGATGTCTCGGCGGCCGTTTCATCGTAGCCGCCAAAAGCGTTAGGCAATCCGGCGTTCGGATGACAGCTCGTGTACACCGGGGCG
This sequence comes from Acidobacteriota bacterium, assembly GCA_003222755.1. Lineage (GTDB taxonomy): Bacteria > Acidobacteriota > Terriglobia > 20CM-2-55-15 > 20CM-2-55-15 > 20CM-2-55-15. The sequence continues at coordinate 6,850 of QHXA01000270.1, read as the reverse complement.
ATGCGTGAAAGTTCCTGAACATACGGCCGCATCTGCTTGCCGCCAAGAGCACAGTTGATGCCCACGGAAAGAACCGACGCGTGCGATATCGAATTCCAGAATGCTTCAACCGTTTGTCCGGAAAGTGTCCGCCCGCTATTGTCCGTAATCGTTACGGAGACCATCACCGGAACACGGCGGCCACTTTCTTCGAAATATCTTTCAAAAGCGAACAGCGCGGCTTTGGCATTGATGGTGTCGAAAACCGTTTCCACAAGCAGCAGGTCCACCTGGCCATCCATGAGGCCGCGCATCTGTTCGTGATAGGCGTTGACGAGAGCATCAAACGTGGTAGAGCGGAATGCGGGATTATTGACGTCAGGCGAGATGGATGCTGTGCGATTTGTCGGGCCGACGCACCCGGCCACAAACCTGGGCCGGGTCGGATCCGCTGCCATTGCCGCATCGGCCGCATTACGCGCCAGCTTAGCTCCCGCCAGGTTCAGCTCGTACACGAGCGATTCCATCTTGTAGTCCGACATTGAGATCGCGTTCGAATTGAACGTGTTTGTCTCAAGGATGTCGGCGCCCGCCTCGAGGTATTGATCGTGAATTGCCGTTATGATTTCCGGCCGGGTGATGTTGAGCAAATCATTGTTGCCTTTGAGCTCCGCCGGATGATCTTTGAAGTGGCCGCGGTAACTGGCTTCATCGAGCTTGAAACTCTGAATCATGGTGCCCATAGGGCCGTCCAGGATCACGATCCGGTTTCGAAGGAGTTGCTCGATTGTCATCCGTACTAGTATAGTTGTGCGCCAAAATCCAGACTGGACGTGAAATGAACATCATCATCGAAACCGCCAAGCAAAGGGCAAAACGGCTGTGTGAGGAGATTCAGAGGAAAGGCAAAGATCGTGGGCTTTTGATTGCCTTCGAAGGACCGGACGGCTCTGGAAAGACCACACAGAGAAAACTTTTCAAAGACTGGCTGGCCGGTGAAGGCTATAGCGTGACGACCACAAAGTGGAACTCATCCAAGCTCATCAAGCCCATCATTAAAGCCAGAAAGAACATGCGGTCCATCACTCGGGAAGAGTTCTGCCTTCTGCACGCGGCGGATTTCCGCCACCGGCTCGAGCAGGAAATCCTGCCGGCTTTGGTCGAAGGCAAGATGGTGGTGGCTGATCGCTTTCTATTCACAGCCCTAGCGCGCGATGCCGCCCGCGGCTTAGAGCTGGACTGGTTGTTGCACATTTATTCACCGCTGTATTGGCCCGATATCGTGTTTTATTTTTCGGTTTCGCCCGAAACCAGCGGGAAGCGAATTGCCGCCACCCGTACGCCGAAATATTACGAAGCGGGACAGGATGTGACGAACATCGACGATCCGTTCGAGAGCTACCGCCAGTTCATCAGCCGCGTCATTCAGGAATATGAAGCGTTATCTATCATCTTCAAGTTCATTACCATCGACGCCGAGGCTCCGATTTACGATCAGCACTTGCTCATTAGAAAATTGTTTCAAGAGTCGCGTGAGCGGCCGTGGCCGCAATGGAATGAGGAAGCGATCACGGATTGGGCCACGATGATACCGAGAGCACGCGAGGCCGGCGTTGGCTCTTAGGGTACCCACGTCGGGGCAGCTCCTCAGCCTCGATATCGTTGAAGGCCGTGATGCCGTTCCGGCCGCAAAAGAACTGATCAAATCGAAATCCGGGCATGGTGGAATCTCGAGTTGGGACGCGTCGAGTATTTTTTTCGAGATGAATAGTCTCGAAATCGGTGAGAAGCCGTCTCCGCGGACCATCGTGCTCCTCTACGCTGCGGATCTTTTTTTTCGGTTGCGATGGGAGATCATACCCGCGCTAGACGAAGGGAAGTGCGTTGTCGCGGTGCCCTACCTCCAAACAGGTTTTGCATTCGGCGCGATCGCCGGGCTCCCGAACAAGTGGCTGCGGGAGGTATTTCGTTTCGCTCCGGCGGCACACGAGAGCTTTCGCGTGAACGCGGCGCCGTCATGCAAGCTCGGTGTCGCAACTGCCGGTTTTGTGGAATTCTGTTCGAATGTCTTGAATCAAGATCTCCGGCCTAAATTCGCCGCGTACTTCGATGATCTCGAACGCCGTGGCGCCTGCCGTTCACTGTAGCTCGAAATCACTCCATGACAGATGACAGCGTAGTATGTGACAATTGTCTTCAGGTACAATACTATGGCAAAGACATCGGCGGTGCAGATATCACTCGATTGAACCTTGAATATCGGTGGGCGGACATACCCGACACATCGCCACATCTCGAGGTCCAGGTGAGAGATCTTCCGAGCAACTGGAAAGACATTCCATGGCCCCAATCCACCCAGGAAATAGGAACGAAGTGGATGGCTCAAGGCAGACATCTGGTTGTCTCCGTTCCCTCAGTCGTCGTGCCCATGGAAAGAAATTTCTTGATAAACCCGGCTCATCCGGCCTTCTCAAAGATCCACATCAGCCCACCATTGACCTTGAACATTGATTCTCGTTTGTTTTCCGGCTGAACCGCGGATTGAGGCGGACAGTCTGAGGTCCTTCATGCGCTACAATCGGAATCTATGAGTGTCGCTGAAGTCGAGACGAAGAGAGAGCACGAGAATTTCTTCACGACAACTTACGCTTCGCTGGTCAATTGGGCGCGGAAAAGCTCGCTATGGCCTTATCCATTTGGCACGGCATGTTGCGCAATTGAATTCATGGCAACAATGTCGGCGCACTATGACATCGCGCGCTTCGGGGCCGAAGTTGTACGGTTTTCCCCGAAACAATCGGACGTTCTCATGGTCCTCGGCACTATCAACGACAAAATGGGCCCGGTCCTGAAGCAGATCTACGACCAAATGGCGGAGCCGAAATGGGTCATCTCGATGGGCGCTTGCGCGACGTGCGGCGGTTTTTATCGGGCATATCACGTGATGCAGGGTATCGACGAAATCATTCCTGTCGATGTTTACATTCCCGGCTGCCCGCCGACTCCTGAAGCCGTGATCGATGCCATCATCATGCTTCAGCAGCAGGTTGAAAATGACACGCGGCTTTCCTACGAACGCCACCCGCGGCAGACCCAACTAAAGACGCCTGAACTCGACGCGACCGTCCACAACCTGGCAGGCCCGCCGCGGTCGCTGGTTCGATTTCTCGACGCAGACCAGGAGGTTCAGGGACCCATTGCTCAAGCTTTCAAACAGAAGTTTTCAACTAACATCATCAGCATGCGTGACTTTCGCGGCGACCTTTCAATCACCGTCAAGCGCGAGAACGCAAAGCAGATTCTTCGGTCGCTGAAGAACGATCCGGAGTTCGATTTCAAAATGCTGCTCGATGTGACAGCCGTGGATTACCTCGGCGAGCGCGCTGCGCGTTACGACGTGGTGTATCACATGCTGTCGTTCTCAAACAAACATCGGCTGCGGCTCAAAGTGCCGGTGCCCGGCGATGATCCCACTATCGACACAGCCATCGATATCTGGCAAGGCGCAGACTGGTCCGAGCGCGAGACCTTCGACCTGTTCGGCATCCAGTTCAAAGGGCACCCGGACTTGCGGCGGATACTGACGCACTCCCAGTTTGTTGGCCATGCCCTCCGAAAAGATTTTCCACCTGGCCAGCGAACGCCATGTACGGAAACTGTGGATCTACCCGTTGTCGAACGAGCGAAGAAATACGCCCAATCTATGGGGTTAGCGCATCCTCAGATTTTGAATATCGGACCGCAGCATCCCGCAACGCATGGAACTTTCCGGGTTCAAGCTATGGTTGACGGCGAAAAAATCATCGATGCGGATACGGAGATCGGGTACCTGCATCGCTGCTTCGAAAAGATGTCCGAGACGCATGTGTATTGGCAGGTGATTCCCTTCACGGACCGCTTGAATTACATGTCAGCCATGATGAACGGAGTGGCGTATGCAATGGCCGTCGAAAAAATGTTCGGTGTCGAAATTCCAAAGCGCGCCCAGTACATTCGCGTGATCCTGTCCGAGTTCAGCCGGATAGCGGACCACCTGGTATGTATCACCACCAACATCGTGGATATGGGCCAGATCACGAACTTCTTTTACGGCTTCCGGCCACGCGAAGACATCTACGATCTGATTGAGTCATGCTGCGGCGGGCGATTGACGGTTAGCTATGTCCGTATCGGCGGAGTTGCCGATGATATTCCGCAAGACTTCGTGCCGCGCGCACGCAGGCTCCTGGAGATGATCCCGAAATACCTGGACGATATCGAGAAGATGAACCGTCACAATAAGATTTTTAAAATGCGAACGGAAGGTGTTACGGCCATCTCCGCCAAAGACGCGATTGACTGGGGGTTCACCGGCCCCACGCTGCGCGCGTGCGGTGTTCCTTACGATGTTCGCAAGTGGTTTCCAAACTACGACTACGACAAGTTCGAATTCGATATCCCGATCGGCGAGCGCGGCGATGTTTACGATCGTTATCTTGTCCGTATGGAGGAAATCCGACAGAGTCTGCGCATCATCAAACAAGCGCTCGAGAACCTGCCGGAGGGACCAGTTCAGATCGAGGATCGCCGAATTAGCTTGCCGCCCAAGACGGGCGTTTACTCCAACATTGAAGACCTGATGAACCATTTCGAGCTGATCCAAGACGGAATCCTGCCGCCGATTGGCGAGGTCTATTCTTACTGGGAAGCTGCGAACGGCGAGCTGGGGTTTTATCTCATCAGCGACGGTTCAAAGTGTCCGTACCGCCTGCGCTGCCGTGGTCCGTGCTTCTATATTTTCCAGGCATTCAATCATATGGTGAAGGGCGGCTACCTCTCGGACGCTATTGCCGCACTCGGCTCGCTGAACATCATTGCCGGGGAATTGGAGAAATGAATTTTCTTCGCGAGCGGAAGCTTTCGCAAGCGGCCTCCGATCTCATTCAGTTTGATGCCGATTCCATTCGGCAGATCGGCTCCGCGCAACGCCAAGCAAGCCCTGACGTCTGGCTCGTCGATCCCGACGCGTACGAGAAGAACGGCCGCGTCCTCCGAGACAGCGATTCACCGCGAATGCTGGCGTACTCCACGAAGGATCGCGTCCTGTATGCCACCGATGGTTGTAATTCCTGCGCGCGGCGGGTGCCGATGAAGCTGGAGAGCCTTCCTTCCAGCGAACTGAAACAGTTTGCGGAAGATAACAGCATTCGCGCGGACTTAATGGAAAAGCTGCTTACTCTGCTTGCGGGGAACGCGGGCTAAAGCCGCGCCACCCACTCACCGCGACGTTATCACCCCCACCCGCCGACAATAGGCCACGATCTTGCATTTCGAACAAAACGGGCTGATCGGCTTGCACAGGTTTTGACCATAGGTCACCAGCAGGTCGTTGAAAATGACCCAATACCGCCGGGGCAACTTGTTTCGCAGGGCCATCTCAGTCTGATCCGGTGTTTTCGTCTTCACATAACCGAGCCGGTTCGAGATCCGATGCACATGGGTATCGACAGCAATTCCAGCTTTGCGGAACGCGAGGGTCACAACGATATTCGCGGTCTTGCGTCCAACGCCCGGCAGCTCGAGAAGCTCCTCTAAGTTGGAGGGTACCTGCCCACCGAACCGCTCGATCAACTGTCCGCAGATTCCGTGAATCGTCCGCGCTTTGACTCGATAAAACGAAACCGGGTAAATCGCCTTCTCAATCACGCGAACCGACGTAGCAAGTATCTTCTCGGGCGTGTTTGCGATTGCAAACAACCGCTCGCTCGCTGCGTTCGTGGTTTTGTCTTGCGTACGAAGGCTGAGGATGCACGAGATTAAAACCGTGAATGGAGTTTCAGTGTAATGCCCAATCGCAGGAACAGGCCATTGCCGAATCTCCCTTCGAAGTATCCGGACAACTTGATGGATGTTTTCGGAATTCATGAAACGACTCAATGGCGGGGATACAGGAATGAGAGGCGCCGATCGGATTCGAACCGATGCATAAAGGTTTTGCAGACCTCTCCCTTACCACTTGGGTACGGCGCCATTTCACATCGGCATTCATTATAACCAAACCGCGGTGGGAAATTAGTGGAGAGAACGGGTTCCCTGGTAGCGAGCGACCTTTTATTTAGAAATGTCGGGGCAAGAGCTCCGACTGATACTCCCACCGGCGAACCCGTCCAGAAAAAATATAGGCCTCTCGTGAAAAGGAAACAAGAGCGTAGTTGGGGTTTTAATGTAAATGTCAAATGGTCCATGAACAATGAACGATGTCCCTGGAAAATGCCCAATCCGGCCATTGAACATTTTTCAAGTACATCGTTGATTGTTCATGGACCATTTGACATTTACATTTGCTCCATTAGCGCTGCGTCAGCTGCCGGTAGAACCCAGGATCCCTGCCCGTCCTCAGTTTGTAGATGTAGATAATTTGCCCGAGGTGGTAGCTGAAGTGTTCGACGACGTGGTAGATCGCCTGCAATCGGGACGTAGTGTAAACCTGAACCGGAAAGCGCTCCAACAATCCCGCCGGGGATGCCGGGGACAGTCGTTCAAGGACCCTGTCCACCTCACTGACTGTCGCATCAATGCTCGCGATCAGTTCCGTCTTCGGCCTGGAACGCCGTTCCGCAAACTCTGCATCGCGATCGCGTTCAAATTGGCTGCCGCCGATGGAGTTCAGGATCCACTGCCTTATGTTCCCGCAGAGGTGGAGGACGAGATTGCCGGCGCTATTGGAGTACTCGTTGGGTCGCCACCAAAGATCCTGCTCGGACATCTGTTCAAGGCAATGCTTCATTTTTGGCAAGAAGTCGTGTTTGAGAAATACTCGCGATGCTTCGATGAATTCCTGCCCTTCGGTCGCTGCTTTGCCACTAGTCGTCAACATGGTTTCCTCATCTCA
>QHXA01000114.1 GCA_003222755.1 Acidobacteriota bacterium | reverse complement strand
GATGGTCCCGGCGTACGCGGATTCTGCTGACGGTATTTCTTATCACTTCGATTGTTTCCGTCTGTCCCGGATTCTATTTTCGCGAACATTACTTTATCCTGCTGGTTCCAGCCGCCGGGTTGTTCTGCGGCGTTGCAGTAGTCTCTATACACCGGCTCCTCAAGCAAATCATACCTGGTACAGCAGCGCGCGCAGTGGCAGCCGGAGTCTTTGCTGTGGCTGTGGGCGTGTACGTCGCGAACGAGTGGGAGTACCTTTTTTCCATGCCGCCGAACGAACTAAGCCGGGCGCGGTATGGTTCCAATCCCTTTGTGGAAGCGCCGGAAATCGCGCGTTATATTCAAGCGCACACGGACCGCGAAGAGCGCATCGCAGTGTTGGGATCGGAACCGGAGATCTATTTTTATGCGAACCGGAAATCCGCGACTGGGTACATCTATACGTATGCGCTTATGGAGCAACAGAAATACTCGCCGCGCATGCAGGATGAGATGATCGACCAAGTTACTGCCGCGCACCCGAAGTACGTGATCTTTGTTACCGTCCCGACGTCATGGCTTCCGCAAAACCCAAAGGAAAAGATACTGACGTGGAGCGAGGCTTATATTAATCAGTGCTACAGCATGGTGGGCGCCGCGGAAATTCTGTCGGAAAACCAGGTCCGCTGGTTCTGGGATGCCGAGATCGCCGGATACAAGCCGCAGTCCCCATACGCCGTGTACACGTTTAAACGCAAGTCCGATGCGCCTTGCGCAGTGACGGGATAGCTGATTGAAGCCAAAAGTAAAAAACCGAAAGTCTCCGGCGCGTGAGGTAGCGAAGGCCACACGAACTCGATCGAAGCTTCGGTTGTTGGACCGGCTTTCAGTTTGCGGGATCCAGCCCGAAAGGGCATTCCTCATCGTCGGCTTCATTTTTGGCGTCGCGATTCTCATTCTCACACCGCCCTTCCAGGTCCCTGATGAGCCGCAACACTTCTTTCGAGCCTTCCAGTTGTCAGAAGGCCGGTTCCGAGATTTAGTTGTGCTCGCCCCCGATGAAAAGGACGGCATGAGATCTGGCCGGTATGGAACCATGCTTCCGAAGAGCCTTTCGGCCCTCGTTGATAGCAGCGATGTGGCTAACATTCGGTTCAGGCCCCAGAGCAAGGTGAAAATCTCGAAACTTTGGGCCAACTTGACAACAACACTCAATCCAAAGGATCGAGAATATCTGCCCGTGCCGGACTATCCACCGGCTGCGTACATTCCTCAAGTTATAGGAATCTGGATTGGCAGAATACTACGACTCTCGCCGCTGCTGATGTTCTACCTCGCTAGGCTGGCCGCACTTTGTGTATGGCTCGCACTCACCTTCACTGCGATCCGCACGACTCCCGTCCTGAAATGGGGCTGTTTCGTTCTCGCATTGATGCCGATGGCGCTCTTCTTGGCAGGATCCAGTTCTTCCGACAGCATCATCCTCGGAGTCAGTTTTCTCTTGAGCGCAACGCTTTTCAGATGGGCCTACGATTCAAGTAAAGACAGGATCAGCACGTGGGACCTCGCAGCGCTCTTGGCAATGGCGTTCGTCATTGCCTTGTCGAAGGCGATATATCTGTCATTGCTCCTCTTGTATTTCCTCGTTCCGCTAAGCAAATTCTCGTCGAGAAAAATGTATTACGGAGGGATCGCGGTAGTCCTGGCATTTTCCGTCGGCGTGTACTTCGGTTGGACCCAATGGCCAAGGTCAATGATGCTCGACGGGGCGGCGAGCCGGGCACCAGCGGCTCAGCCACAGACATCCCAGCCAGCGGCGAATGAATCACCGGAGGCCGACCCGCCAAAGGCTCAACTCAGCCGATACGGCGTGGACGAGTCGCCTTATTCCGGCATCTCTCCTGAAAAACAAAAGCAGTTCATTATGTCGCACCCCATCACGCTTGCAAGAGTACTGGTGAACACCGTTTCTATATCAAGTTCGTTTTACCTCAATTCGTTCATCGGCTATCTTGGCTGGCTGGACACGCCGCTGCCGAGCTGGCTCATATACACATATGCGATAACCCTGATCGTCGCTTGTCTTCTCTCGCCGGATAAGGTGAATTGGAAACAGAGGACAGTAGCGGGAGCGGTTTTCGCTCTCACAGCGCTGGCATCTCTCCTATATCTCTACATCGGGTGGACTAATGTTGGCAGGGCCTCGATCGAAGGGCTCCAGGGCCGGCATCTGATTCCCGTTGCGCCGGCGTTGTTGCTCGTATTTTCCGCAAAATCGGGTCCAGCCCTCAGAAACGTGGTGGCCATCATCTTGATAGCGTTGGTGGTCTTGACCAACTCCATTGCCGCTTATGTGTTAATTGAAAGATTCTATCTGCCTAGTGTTCCTTCAGTACTGACATAGAAAAATGGCAAAAATTCTTATTACGGGTGTTATGGGGACACTAGGACGTCCTCTAAAAAGAGAATTGGAAAGGAGGGGACATGACGTCTGGGGTCTCGATCTGCAGCATCAAGCAGAGAGCAATTATTATCGCGCAGACATTGCGGTGTACCGGCAGATGGAGCGCGCACTCGAGCAGGATTACGACTATGTCTATCACCTCGCGGCCGAATTCGGCCGCATCAATGGCGAGGAGTACTATGACACGCTTTGGACAACAAACGTCATCGGAACGCGGAATATTCTAGAGTTACAAAAGAGAAAACGGTTTAAATTGATCTTCGCGTCGTCGTCAGAGATCTACGGCGACAAGCATCAGGAAATTCTTTCGGAAGATATTCCCCTCAATCGTTCCATCATTCAGCATAACGACTACGCTCTGACAAAGTGGGTCAACGAGATCCAAATCATGAACTTTGAGAAGCGATTTGGAAATCCTGTGGTTCGCCTTCGATTCTTCAATGCCTACGGTCCAGGTGAGTACTACCACAATTACCGCAGCGTTGTTTGCCTGTTTACCTACCGCGCGCTACACCGGATTCCTTACGATGTTTATCTGGGCTATCACCGCGTCTTCATGTATATCGACGATTTCATTCCCACGCTGACGAACGTGGCCGACAATTTCGTTCCCGGCGAAGTCTACAATATCGGTGGCCACGAATTTCGGAGCGTGAAGGAACTGAGTGACCTGATTCTCGGGTACATCGGAACAGATGATTCCCTCATTAATTACTTACCCGAGGATAAACACAACGTACAAAACAAACGGCCCAACATCGAAAAGGCAAACAAGGCGTTCGGGCACGATCCAAAGATTACACTCGAAGAAGGAGTTCCACTCACCATTGAATGGATGCGCACTGTTTACGCTAGCAGTGTTGACACCCCTGGACGCCGGCTATAACCCCCCCGGCGGTGTGTCTGTGGTTCCTGTCAGCGACGTCTCATGAACATTCTCATCGTTCACGAAGTCAATTACCTTTCGAAGATCATCTACGAATTTCAGATCGTTCCCGAGATCCTTTCCATTCTTGGCCATGATGTCACCGTCGTCGATTATGACGATATGTGGCATGACGATCCCCAAACACGTGGTACGACCCTGAGGACGCACGTGTATCGAAATGTTCATCGCGCTTATCCTCAGGCATCAGTAACAGTCAGACGGCCAGGAATGGTACGGTTTCCGATCATATCGCGAATCTCGGGAGCGCTGACTGCGACTTATGACATTCGCCGCGTCCTGAAAGAAGCGAGACCCGACGTCGTCCTCTTATATGGGATTCCGACTATAGGAGCGCAGACAGTGCTACTCGCCCGGCAAGCGCGTGTTCCGCTCGTCTGCCGTGCTATCGATGTTACACATGAATTGGTGCCTAACAAGGTGCTTGTCCCACCTACTCACATGCTGGCGAAATACGTTTTCACTCATGCCGGCTTGAACGTTGCCTTGACCCCACACTTGAAGACGTATATCGAATCGTATGGCGTCGATGACAAACGTGTTCGGTTGCTGCCTTCGGGAGTGGACACCATTATGTTCTGCCCTGGAAAACGGAATGACGAGATGCTTGGTGCGTGGGGAATCCAGCCTGAAAATCGCGTGATTTTGTTCATGGGCACGATCTACCGGTTTAGTGGTCTCGACAGAGTGATCCGTGGTTTTTCCAAGCTCATCGCAAAGCATCCGAATACAAGGCTTGTCATCGCCGGATCTGGTGAAGACGAAACACGGCTAAAACGAATGGCGGCGGATTCTGGCGTCGCCTCACATATCATCTTTGCGGGACTGCTACCCTACGCGGTCCTGCCGGACCTCATCCGGGCTTCCGATGTTTGTATCAATCCGTTCGAATTGAATGGCGTGACACGGAAGATCCTTCCGACGAAACTGTTCCAATATCTCGCGTGCGGCAAGCCTGTGGTTGCGACCGAACTTCCCGGTACGCTCCCTTTTTTGAGAGGTGAAGAACATGGAATCGTTTACGCACATTTGGACGATTTCATATTTCAGGTTTCCGATTTGCTGTCGGATCCGGAACGCATGAATCGCCTCGCACTGAATGGCGTGGCGGCGGTGCGGATGTATGACTGGAGACAAATAGCCGAAACGATGGTCGGATGGATGAAAGAGGTGAAGTGAAAATCACCTTTGTCATCCCGTACTTTTATCCCGCCTTGCAATACGGTGGAACACCGCGGAGTGCTTTCGAATTGGCTCGCGGCCTTGTTCAGCGCGGGCATTCCGTTCAGGTGCTGACGACGGATAGCGGTGGCAAAACCAGGCTTGGAGAGACTGCGCACAATCACTCGCGGAGTGTTGAAGGAATTCAGGTCCATTACTATCCGAACATCTCCAATTCTCTTGCTTACCATCATCGTCTTTTCTGGTCCCCAGAATTCTTTCGTCAGATACAAGAACGACTCACCGAGGCAGACGTTCTCCACATGCACGAACTGCGCTCAGCGACTTCAATCTTCGCCTGTCGCGCCGCGCTGCGGTCGAAGGTACCGTACGTTATTTCTCCGCACGGAGGACTACGCCGTCTGGGAAAGAGACTGCCTAAACTTGTATTTGATGTCTTGTGGGGAAAGCGAATCCTCACGAAAGCCGAGGCCCTAATCGCTCTGAGCCCGGTGGAGGAACACGATGCTCAGGCGTTCGGCGTTCAGACTCATCGAATCCAGCGGTTGCCGAATGCAGTAAATATTCAGGAATACCGTGATCTTCCGCCGCGTGAAGGCTTTCGATCGCGCTGGCAAATAGGTTCTTCAAAAATCGTTTTATTCCTGGGACGCTTACATTGGATCAAGGGGGCCGACGTGTTGGTAAGAGCTTTTCAAAAAGCTCACGCCAGACAGCCGGACATACACCTTGTCATTGCGGGCCCCGACGATGGTCAGGAGCCCCACCTCCGTCGACTCGTTCACGCGATGCGAATAAAAGAGGCTGTGACATTTACCGGTTTCCTGAACGAAACGGAGAAACGCGAGGCGCTCACTGGAAGCGACGTTGTGGTACTTCCCTCTCGAAGTGAGGCGTTTGCGTTGTCGGCTATCGAGAGCCTGTTATGCGGCACACCGGTCATCATGTCCTCCGCGTGTGGACTCTATCCCTCGCCGGGACCCGAACAAGGTGTCATTCCATTTGAGAGTGAGAACGTAGACGAGCTTAGTCACAAAATATTCATGATGGCTGGTCCGGAACCGTTCCGTCATAATGTGGCGGCCGCGAGGAATTTTGTGCTGCAAGAGTTTTCAGCAGATGCAATCGCCGCGAAAGCGGAAAGCATCTATGAAGCAATTCTGCAGGGCCAGTCGAGGCGCTTCAGCTGATGCGGCGTAGAGATGTACTCGAAGTTGAAGGTTTTGCTGCTCGTTAACGAGTTCCGCACCTGGTATATCGCTCGGCACCTTTCCTATTCGGCACAGCTCGGCGTTGAAGAAGCCCTTCGTGCAAACCAGGTTGAGTGCGAGGTTCTGACAAGCCCCTGGCTTCCTAGAGTTCTCGATCTTACACGGGGGCGAAGATTCGACCAGATATGGGTCGTCGGACGACTTGATGTATTCGACGAGCTAACGTTGGCACGCGTCGCGGGCCTTGGCCCGGTTCGTCTTGGCATGCTATCCGAATCGGCCGAATACACCGATGAGGAATGCATCATTTCGCCCGGTCTGAAAGATCGAAAAAAGATAATCGAAAGACGGCTCCCATACCTGACGCATATTGCCGCTTGCGACGAAAAAGATGCAGATGAGCTAAATGCCCGTGGTGTAACGCCAGCGATCTGGTGGCCCCAAGCCGTTCCGAAACGTTTCATATCCGACAGCAGCGCGCCACCCTCAAGGAATTCAGCAATTTTTTGCGGAAACCCCTACGCTCTTCGTCGCGAATGTTTAAAGCACCCTGAGCTGAAACCGCTCCTGCGATACGTAACGTCGCGGGAATGGTCGACTATAGATCCGATACTGTTTACTGCGCTACATCTGCCGGTGATTTGGCCAATCCGTTGTGCGCTGCCAATGAGCGAAAGAGTTTTTGCTCAGTATCTATCTCACCTGCGATCTCTCCGCCAGCGTTGTTTCGAGGGCTGGTTACAGACTTTGCAGACCGGCCGCGCCGTAGTCAATCTTCCTCACTTCGTGAAAACGTATGCCGGCCGGGTAGTCGAAGGCATGGCTGCCGGGAGACCGGTAATATCGTGGGAAATTCCAGGCCGGCCACAGAACAGAGCGCTGTTCGAGGATCAGCGGGAGATCGTGCTGTTCGCTAAGGACAACCCGGATCAGTTAGCTCACCAAATCAGGCGAGTCATCGGTGATCGCGAACTTAGCCGGAAAATTGTTGTTAACGCGCGTAAAAAACTGCGCCGGTTCCATACTTCAGAAACAAGAGTGCGCCAGATTTTGGAATGGCTGACTGAAGGCCGGACTCCGCGCTACACGGATTAGACTGCGCCCCCGCTTGCGAGTAAAATCGAGGACCTGTTCGGTCCGCCGCACGTGTAATCTAACACAATTGTTTTAGTGATTTGCTGTCACAGAGTGCTGCAGTCCTAGCTCTCGGACCGATCAAGCTATTTTTGTATGTCAAGGGAGCCGCGCAAGAGAAACGCTTGTGCGGCCACTCAAGAGCGGACGGTACGCACGTTGAACGCGGCGGTAGAAATGAAAGTATCGAATCAGTGGACGAAAGCGATGCAACCAAAAACCATCCTCTCCCTTGCCGCACTGATATTTGCGTTCACATGTGCACCGGAACTGCGCGCGCAAGCGTCGATCACAACCGCCTCTTTGCCTCCCGGTACCGTGAATGCGACATATTCTGTGACGCTCACAGCTGCGGGCGGAGCTTTGCCTTATTCCTGGTCTCTCGCCTTAGGATCTTTGCCCCCCGGACTGACGCTCACTTCGACAGGAGTAATCAACGGCACGCCAGCGATTATAGGAACATCCAACTTCACAGTGCGCGTTAGAGATCTCTTCTCGCAAACGGCGATGAAAGCATTCTCGATCACGATCCTGCCGCCACCGCCGGTGATCACGACGGCCTCACCTTTACCCACAGGTACGGCTGGTGTTCCTTACTCGCAAACATTGGTCGCCACTGGTGGAGCGGCACCGTTCGCGTGGTCGGTCATCTTAGAATCGTTGCCGCCAGGACTCACACTGTCGGCAGCAGGATTGATCAGCGGAACACCCACTATCCCGGGCACAGCAATTTTCAACGTTCAAATTATCGACAGCGTTTCCCGAACGGCGGGCAAACAATTGTCGATCACAATAAATCCGCCGCCACTCTCAGTCTCGACGGAATCACCTCTGCCGGCCGGCACAGCAGGTATTGCATATTCCCAAAATGTATCAGCGATCGGTGGCACGCCACCCTACTTGTGGTCCATTGTGTCGGGAGCCTTACCCGCGGGTCTGACGCTTTCTGCAGCAGGTGTGATCAGCGGGTCACCGACTACAGTAGGGAGCTCGAATTTCACGATCCAAGTTACCGACAGCAGTTCACAAACAGTCTCGAAATCATTTTCAATCGCCATCAATCCGCCGCCACTTTCGATCACAACAGTCCCGCCTTTGCCCGCAGCCACGGTTGGTACGTCGTATTCTCAAACTTTAGCGGCAACAGGCGGCACGCTTCCCTATGCTTGGTCCGTTGCGTCGGGAGCGTTACCCGCTGGTCTGACACTTTCTGCAGCAGGTGTTATTAGCGGGTCACCGATTACCGTGGGGAGCTCGAATTTCACGATTCAAGTTGCCGACAGCGGTTCGCAAACGGTCTCCAAATCATTTTCGATCACAATAAATCCGCCGCCACTTTCGATCGCAACAGTGCCGCCTCTGCCTGCAGCCACAGTGGGTATGTCGTATTCTCAAACTTTAACGTCCACCGGCGGCACGCCTCCGTATGCTTGGTCCGTTGCGTCGGGAGCGTTACCCGCTGGTCTGATACTTTCTGTAGCAGGTGTCATCAGCGGGTCACCGACTACCGTCGGATTCTCGAATTTCACGGTTCAACTTGCCGACAGCGGTTCGCAAACAGCCTCGAAATCATTTTCAATCGCCATCAATCCGCCGCCACTTTCGATCACAACGGCGTCGTCTTTACCAGCAGCCACGGTCGGTAACGCGTATTTGCAAGCTTTAGCGGCGACGGGTGGCACACCCCCGTACTCTTGGTCCGTCGCGTCGGGAGCGTTACCTGCGGGTTTGACGTTATCTGTAGCTGGCGTGATCAGCGGAACACCGGCGGCAGCGAGTGCAAGCAGTTTCACGGTCCAAGTCACCGATAGTGGTTCGCAAACTGGATCTAAACCGCTATCGATCACCATCAATCCGCCAGCGCCGAATATCACAACGGCCTCACCGTTACCGGGCGCTTCAAAAGGCTTGGCCTATTCTGTCACTCTGACAGCCTCGGGTGGCACGCAACCCTATTCCTGGTCGGCAGCGGGCGGCAGTATACCACCGGGTTTGACATTTTCTTCGAGTGGCATGTTGTCCGGAACGCCGACAAGTCCGGGAACGTTCAACTTCATTTTCCAACTCAGCGATGGAGACGGAAGGGTAACGTCGAAATCGTTTGCGCTTACCGTTCAAGCGGGCTTGACGATCACGACTACATCGCCGTTGCCGAGTGCAGTAACGGACTCTTTCTACTCGCAGCAATTTCAAGCATCGCTTGCTGATCCGCTGGCCTGGTCAGTCGTTTCTGGAAATGTTCCTGCCGGCATCACACTGTATTCGAATGGTGTCATCAGCGGCACTCCAACATCGGCGGGTATTTTTGATTTCAGCGTTCAGGTCACCGGCGGTACACCCCCACAAGTCGCAAGTCAGCAGTTCAGGCTTGAAGTAGGTACCGGTTTGGTAATAACAACACCGCCCAGCTTGCCTGGCGGAACCGCGTCCGTGTCGTACAATGCAACTCTGAACGCGGCCGGCGGGACGGCACCATACAATTGGGTTGTAATTAATGGAAGCCTGCCAAATGGGTTGGATCTTGCCAGTTCGGGACTCATCAGTGGCACACCTACCACTGCAGGAGTGTTCACAATCACCGTGCAGGCTTCAGACAATTCCCATCTAACAGCAACGAAGGTTTTCATCATTACGATTGCCGCCACGCCGCTTGGCTCCTTTTCGTTGACGGGTGTGCCGGATATTGTGAACGCCGCTCAGCAGGTAGTCATCGGGTTATCGTTGTCCGCGCCGCAGCCGACTGCCATATCGGGTTCGCTGAAGATTGCGTTCACATCGACTACCGATATACCTGGCGACGATCCGGCAGTTCTGTTTTCTAATGGATCCAGGACAGTGGAATTCACAATTCCAGCCAACAGCACGGCTGCGGTATTCCCGACGACAGTCTTGTTGCTAACAGGCACGGTTTCCGGTCGAGTGGTTCTAACCGCGGATATTCAAAGTGGATCGACGGGTCTCCCTGTCGGTTCGGTTGATATCCCTGCAACAGTTCCAAGACTGACCAACGTTGCTGCGTTACGCACAGCTGACGGTGTAAAGGTTCAGATAACCGGCTACTCACCAGATCGTAGAGTGAACAATGCTGAGTTTGCCTTCGATGTGAAAACGCCCGCAGGTACGCAGCGGGTGAACCTGGTCCGGAACGTCGCACCGGAATTTGACGGTTGGTATAGAAGTCCAGGTTCGGTTGCGTTTGGCAGTTCATTCGTCTTCGAGCAGTCGTTCAGCGTTCAAGGCGATGTAAGTATGATTGATTCCGTCACGATCAGCCTTACAAATGGGCAGGGTAGCGCGTCATCGATTCCGGTGAAAGTCGTCGCTCTGGATTGAATCAAGAACGGACCAATCAGCGTGCGTTTTTGCTGTTTAAATTCGCCAACCAGGCCCGAGCATCCCGATCGTCAGAATTGATGCGCAGCGCCTCAGAGAATTGCGCAATTGCCTCGTTCGTCTTGCCTTGCTTCGTCAGCAGAATTCCGAGACTCCTGTGGGCGTCAGCATAGTCCGGATCCAGGCGCACGGCTTCCGTGTATTCAGAAACAGCCTCGGCCAACCGACCCTGGTATGCCAAAGCGCTTCCAAGATTACTGTGCGCTAGTGGATAAGCTGGTTTCAGCCGGATCGCCTCGGAGAAGTGGCTGACAGCTTCGGCCGCTTTTCCTTGCAGCAAATCATGAACGCCAAGACTAGCGTGCGCTTCGGCCAGACGGGGCTCAATGCGTAACGCCTCCGCGTAGTGGTATATCGCCTCGCCCGCGTTTTTTTCACTGTCCAAAGCAACCGCTAAGCTAAAGTGTCCGATCGCGTTTTCGCTTGTGACCTTGAGCGTGTGCTCCCACAAAGCCCGGCTGCCGCTCCAATATTGAAGTTGCGCACGGGTCGCCCAAATACAAGCCAAGATCGCAACTCCGCTCGTGGCCACGAACACAAACTTGCGAGGCCGCAACGAGACTAGTGCATCGGGGACGCCAAACGCGACGATCAGGAATAAACCGACAAGAGGTACGTAGGTGTACCGGTCTGCCATGGTTTGCCATCCAACTTTTACGAGGCCAATCACGGGCACAAGCGTTCCCACATACCAAAACCAGCCGACGGCAATGTACGGCCGACGCGGCGCTGCCCAGATGGAAAGAACGGATACGGCAATCAAAGCTAGAGCTGCCGCTACCCACCAGCCCGGACGCGCTGGAGTCGCCGGGTAATGGGCAGCCAGTCGGCTGGGCCAAGCGGTCTGCCACACATAAGTGAAGTAAGCGATGCATGCGTTCCCAATACGAGTAGTCATCGGACTCAATTCCATGCCCGCGACCGCGCCGCCTTTTTCTTGCGCGATGAGGGTGACAACGCTGGAGGCCGCTGTGAGTATCAGGAGCGGAATTTTCTCGCGAATGAGCATCAGAAACTTGGATCGCTTCTCAAGTATCACTCGACGCAGTGGCCAAAAATCAAGAAGCAGCAGCACGAAAGGCAATGTGACCAGCATCGGCTTGGCCAGTAGCCCAAGTGCAAAGAACATGACTAGCGCCAGATACCTCGGCCATTTCGGCTGCCGCACGTAACGAAGATAGGCGTAGATCGTCAGCATCCAAAACAGCGTGCTCAACACGTCCTTGCGTTCCGCCACCCATGCTACCGACTCGACATGCAAGGGATGGACGGCAAACAGAGCGGCGACAAGAGTGCTGCTTCCCAGCGCTCCAGTCATTTGGACCAACAGCCAGAACAACAGCAACGTATTGACAATGTGGAGGAGAAGATTGGTCAGATGATGGGCGCCGGCATTCAACCCATAGAGTTGCGCGTCGAGCATGTGCGACAACCAAGTCAACGGATGCCAGTTTGCTTGGTACCCGGTGGTAAATGCCCAAATGACGCCCGGCCAAGTCAATCCCCCCGTGACTTGCCGATTCTGAGTGATGTATTGCGGGTCGTCATAGTTTACAAAACCGTAGTTCCGCACCGGGGCATACGCGAGCAGATTAACGGCGATTAAAAAAACGACAACCAACCAATTTCTGCGGCTGAACCCACGCTTTATACTTACCGGAATGAGCCTCTCGCGTACCGCGGTTCGTCGCTCCTCGTTCGCGCCGTCGCGCGCTGTCACTCTTCTCTTGTTCCCCGGTCGCCGCGCCCTCATGCCGCGAAATTATACGAGGGAATTGGGTCTCTATTAACGCGATCTCTTCTCGAACTGGCTTTGCGTCCAAGCGAAAAACGATCCTCTGTTATGATTGGCGAGCCACCGTAGGGTGATTCAAGAGAGTAAGTGCGAATTCACAAAAACAACGAACGTCCACCGGCGCCGCTGGTCTCGATCATTCTCCTGGATTGGTCGTGTCGTGAGCGATTTCATGCCTTGGATTGGCTTAATCGGCAGACCGTACCGAGACACCAATATGAGCTGATTTGGGTGGAGTTGTTCGATCGTATCGTTCCAAAGGTGCTCGATGAAGCCGACGTTCTGATCACATGCGGTCAAAGAGGCACTTACCACAAACATGAGGGCTACAATGCGGGTCTGTTGCAATCGCGAGGGCAGATTATCACTGTCTGCGACAGCGACGTCGTCTTTCCTACTGATTTCGTTGAATCCATCGTTAATTCCTTTCAGTTCTCCCAGGGTGAGGCCCAACCTCTCGTTCTGATGCACTATGAGTGGAGGACGGATTCGGAATATCCGGATGATCTGGTCGACATTGATCGCCTTTCCGGATTTAAGTGGCAGAAGCTGTGGCCGAATGTCGGAGCATGCGTTTCCGTTAGGAGGATAGACGCGATCCGCTTCGGCGGTTTCGATGAACATTACTCTTACCAGGGCTTCATTTGCGGACCATATGATTTGGCGTGGAGACTTGTGAATGCGGGCTTGCCCGAAATCTGGCATGACCCTGCCGTGGCCTTGTGGCATTTCGCACATCCCGCTCCGTACTTTCACCCGCGGCTGTTTTCATTTCGGAATTTGTGTCGATGGTTCGAGATCACGCACCCACACTGTGAATATCACGCCTTGACCGCAGTGGAGGCGTTCTCTACCGGCAGAGTTCTGCCGCTCAAGGAGAATCCCGTCGTGCACCGGCTGCGCATGTCGCTTCGTAGAATCGGTACGCCATACGAAGAAACATACGCCACTAAAACGGGCCCGGAGGGGTTTGGCAGAATCCAGCGGTTGCGGTTCCGGCTTGCATTAGCGCGCGAAGGCTTCATGCGCTTGCTCATTTGGTTGTCATACAAGTTGCTCGGTAGCAAAAACAGTGAGGCCTTGCAAAAAGTCTTGCGCAGCGGCGGCTAGTTGAAAATCGGTTGGCTCCTGAGGCATTCGCCATGACGGCTGGCCTTTTGCTATGATCCGCAGGATGTGGAGCGGCGACTACTTATTCGTCACCTCAAACCTGGTGATGAAGGATTTCAAAGTCCGCTACCGGAACATGTCGCTGGGCGTGTTCTGGTCGTTGTTAAATCCCCTCGTCATGATGGGGGTTCTGACGTTTGTCTTCACTCAGCTTTTCCCGAATCCGAATCTTAAAAATTTCCCGGTGTTCGTGTTGTGTGGCTTGGTGCCATTCACCTTTTTCTCACAGGCGTGGGTAACTGCCACGACATCGCTCGTAGATAATGCGAATCTTGTCAAGCGTGTGGCCGTACCGCGCGAGATTGTGCCTGTATCGGCGGTTCTTTCGAGCTGCGTTCATTTAAGCGTACAGATTGCGTTATTGCTGGGACTCGCCCTTGTTTTCGGCTATGGAGTCAACATCTATTGGTTTTGGCTCCCCGTGGTCTGGGGCCTAGAAATCGTCTTCGTTTGCGGGCTCGGGCTGATATTTTCAGCAATGAACGTTTACGTTCGCGATATGAGGTATGTGGTTGAGTCTTTCAACACAATCTTGTTCTGGTTGGTGCCGATTTTTTATCCATTCTCGATTATTCCTCTGCGATATCAGGGGCTGTACCAATTCAATCCAGTGGCGGCCCTCGTTTTAGCGTTTCGGAACATTCTGCTCGAGGGCAAAGCTCCACCGAATACTTTGCTGATCAAGCTGTCGATCAGTTCCTTTGCGATGTTGGCGCTCGGCTCGACTGTGTTCCGCTGGATGAAACGCGGATTTTACGATCACCTTTAGAACATGCCAGTTATCGAGTTCGCAAACGTTTCAAAGAGCTTTCCGCGTCACACAGGCCGCATGCTGTTGCGCAGCCATGTAAGACGAATGTTGGGCCGGCAGCCGGCGAACCGCTTTTTCGCACTAAAGAATGTCTCTTTTACTATCCGACAGGGCGAGAACGTGGCGCTCGTCGGCGTGAACGGAGCTGGAAAGAGCACGCTGCTGAGTTTGGCAGTTGGTTTGGCGGCGCCCGACCGAGGAACGATCCAGGTTGACGGAAGGATTGTGGGACTGCTGGAGCTGGGATCGGGTTTCCACGCCGATCTTACCGGCAGAGAGAACGTATTCTTGAATGCTTCGCTGCTCGGGTTAACGAAAAGAAAGACGCAGCAAATTTTTGACAGCGTCGTCGAGTTTTCAGAAATCGGCGATTTCATCGACGAACCGTTACGGACATATTCCAGCGGGATGATGCTGCGGCTCGCGTTTTCCGTAGCAGTGAACGTCGACCCCGATTTCATTATTGTTGACGAAGTCTTGGCTGTCGGAGACCAAAGCTTTCAGGCGAAATGCTTCGACAAAATTGCAGAATTCAAGCGCAAGGGCAAGACCCTGCTGTGCGTGTCACACTCGGCGGCCGTCGTACAGCAGCTTTGCGAACGCGCTCTGTGGCTCGACCATGGAGAACTGATCGTCGACGGGAAAACTGAAGACGTATTGAAAATGTATGAAGGTCGATCCTCTCTGCGACCTCAAGTGCCACGACTATAAGGGTGGTCTAGGCTCGCCTGCGATCGAAACCACTCGTAAGTTCGTTCTAATCCCTCTTGAAGGGTGATGACAGGACGCCACCCAAGGGCCCGGATGCGCGATGCGTCCAGGACTTTGCGTGGCATACCGTCAGGCTTCGAGGTGTCGAAGTGGATTTGCCCACGATAGCCGGTTATTGCCGCAATCTGCGCGGCCAGTCCGGCAATGCTCACCTCTTCTGTACCGGCCACGTTGATAATGGCTTCCTCCGAGTACCGCTCCATTAGAAAAACCAGCGCGTCTGCCGCATCATCCACATAAAGGAACTCGCGCAGCGGTTTACCGGTTCCCCAAAGCGCAATACCATCCAAGCCATTCAGTTTCGATTCGTGCATTCGGCGTATCAATGCCGGAATGACGTGACCGGATGAAAGATCAAAATTATCCGCGGGGCCGAAAAGGTTTGTCGGAACGACAGCGATGAAATCCTTTCCATGCTGGCGGCGATACGCCTGACACAGTTTAACGGCCACGACTTTTGCAACGGCGTACCACTCATTGGTTGGTTCGAAGGCTCCCATGAGCATACTGGCTTCACGGACCGGCTGATCAGCCTCTCGAGGATAAAAACACGAAGAACCGAGGAACATCAGCTTCTCCACTCCGGCTTCAGCGGCGGCGTGGATGACATTCGCAGCGATCATCACATTGTCGTAAAGAAACTCGGCGGGACGGGTTCGGTTGGCTTCAATTCCGCCGACACGGGCAGCCGCAACAAAAATTGCGTGTGGTCGATGGTCACCGATCCAGCGGTGTACCGCAGCCTGATCTCGCAGGTCGAGGATGTCCCTGCTCGCGGTCAAAATCTCTGCACGGACCGTTGCCAATCGCCGTATCAGGGCGCTTCCCACCATGCCGGCATGCCCTGCAACCCATATGCGCTTGCCCTCCAGCGAAT
Organism: Acidobacteriota bacterium; assembly: GCA_003222755.1. GTDB lineage: Bacteria > Acidobacteriota > Terriglobia > 20CM-2-55-15 > 20CM-2-55-15 > 20CM-2-55-15. The sequence goes on along the minus strand of QHXA01000114.1, from coordinate 8,890 downwards.
ACCATGGTCGAACATCCATGCTAGACGTTTCCGTATCTGGAATTGCGGAGCATCCGATAGCCCTTGATGAGTTCCTGAATGCCGTCGTCTAGTGAATGCGTTGGCCGGAAGCCCATACTCTCGATTCGCTCGTTCGAGACGATGTAATCCCGCTTGTCCATGTCCTCACCGATGGGTGCTTCCAGAAACACGAAATTCGGTAGATGCTTGCGGATTTGAATGCACAACTCGAGCTTGGATAGGTTTGCGTCGGAAAGCCCAACGTTATAGGGCTTGTCGCGCATTCGCTCAAAATTATCGATACCGTGTAGAAACACTCGGGCGACGTCGCGCACGTGAATGTAATTTCTTTTGAAATGCGCCTCAAATAGCACAATTGCGCGATCATTCACAGCGCGATAGACGAAATCATTCACGAGCAGGTCAACACGCATTCGAGGAGATACGCCAAACACAGTGGCAAGCCGAAAGCTGATGCTGTTCCCACGGTCGAGCACTGCTTTTTCGGCTTCCACCTTTGTGCGGCCGTAAAGAGAGACCGGCCGCAGCGGAGTGTCTTCCGTACAGAATTTTCCTTTTTCGCCGATGCCATAGCCGCTGTTGGTAATCGGCATAATGATCCGCTGCTCACGGCTCATCAGCTTCAGCAGAGTGAGGATGGCGTCACGATTGGTGGTTTCCGCACCCACTTTGTCGTTGTCGCATATGGGCGCGCCGACAAGCGCGGCAAGAGGAATGATGAGGTCGGCACTTCGTAATAGCGGTTTCAGGATTTCGGGATCTCGCGCGTCTCCTCGCCGGACATCGAATTTCGGATCTGAGCAAATGTGATTGAGCGAGGCCTGATCGAACATGAAATTGTCGAGCACGGTCACGCGGTGCCCTTCCGCCAGCAGAGCCGGCACCATGGTCGAACCCAAGTAACCGGCTCCTCCTGTCACAAGAATGGATAAGGATGCACTCATGAGCTATCCGCACGCACGGTCGAGGACTTCACGAAGGTGCCGGATCTGCGCAGAAAGATCTTGCGGGTAATTGCCCACAAAGAAGCCGCGGTCGTGGGCTAGTTCCGCATTGGGCGTCTCGCCGTCGACGACATCGTACTCGTAATACTTGATGACGTCATGCTTCAGAAAACAGCCGCCTGTTATCATCCGAAACCCGATATCCGCTTCCTTCAGTGCGACGAAAACTTTGTCGCGGTCCGCGGCTTTTGCCGGATTCAGGATTATGGTGAATGAAAAGCAGGAACTCTTTCCGTTCTCGCGTTGCAGAATGAAGCGGTCGTCACCTCTGAAAACCTCCTGAAAGAATGCGAAATTGCGGCGGCGCTGCGCAGTCATTACAGGCAGTTTCTTCAATTGTTGTCTGCCGATTGCGCCGCTGATTTCAAGAGGCCGGACGTTGTAGCCGGGCAGAATAAACCGGTATGCCTCGAAGTGGTCGCTCCCGTACCGTTCAAACAGAGGTGAACCCGGGGGCAGATCTCGAGTCCAGCCGTGCGCGCGGACGCACCGCAAGAGATGATGCAGTTCGTCATCATCCGTCAGCACCATCCCACCCTCGGATGTGGAGATGTGATGAGAAAAGAAGAAGCTGAACGTGTTCACTTGGCCGAAAGTCCCCGTCTTGCGGCCTGCGATCTCCGCATCCATAGATTCACAATTGTCTTCGAGGAAATACAGACCGTGCGAGCGGGCAAAATTCTGGATGATGTCCAAGGCCGCCGGATTCCCAAGAATGCTGGCGGCAACAATCATCCGAGTTCTGGGAGTGAGAGCACGGTGCAGCTTGCGTGCGTCGATGTTTAGGGTGTCCAGTTCGACATCAACGAACCGGAGCTTCAGGCCATACTGCTGAAGAGGATGAAATGTGGTGCTCCAGGCAATGGCCGGAACAATGACCTCATCGCCTCGTTGAAGCGGCCGGTCCGTTTTATAGAAGAGGGCAGCGACGGCAATGAGATTCGCAGATGACCCGGAATTCACCATCACGCCGTAACGCATTCCGAAATAGCGGGCGAATTCCTCTTCGAAGGCCGCTACCTGCTCGCCCATCGTGAACGATCCCTCGGCAATGGTTCTGCGGATTGCCTCAATCTCTTCAGGTCCCCACGTCGAGACTGCAAGGTCGTAAAACATATTTATTCAGACTTAGAACGGCCCTCGAAATTGCAGCTGATAAGCTAGAGCCGCGCGTTCACGATCCGGCTCCCATGAAATGCCAGGCTCTACCATCTGGCGCACTCGAACCGCGATTTTCGCGGGGTTGGGATAAAACTCCTGTTCGAGAGGCGGACTGGGTGGACATGCCGTCGGCGCAAATCCCATTCGTGCCATCTGCATTGTTTGGTGCCACGTCTTCTCCGCAACACGCGCGAGAATCTCCGCGCTCGCCCCACAGTTCGTCCAGCCATTATCGACAACGAGCAACCGGCGGGTTTTCCGGACGGATTCGACGATGGTATCCATATCCAGTGGCGTCAGCCAAATTGGATCAATCACCTCGGCGCGAATCCCGATTTCCGCAAGCAGTTCGTGCGCGCGCAGACATTCCATGACCATATTTGAGACACCGACGATAGTGATATCACTACCTTGTACACAAACCCGCGCGTGGCCGGGCTCAACGGTGAAAGGTTCTTCGGGAACGAAAGCTTCCGTTGGGTAGAGCAGCCGGTGTTCGACAAAGATGACAGGGTTGTCGTCGCGAATTGCCGCGATCATACAGCCCTTCGCATCATACGCATTGGAGGGAGCGACCACCTTTAAACCCGGAATATGCATGAAAAGGGCATGCAAGCCCTGGCTATGCTGGGCTCCTTGTCCCCACGATTTGCCGATGATGCTCCGCACCACCATTGGCACGTTCACCGTCCCACCATACATGTAGTGCGCTTTCGACGCCATGTTGACCAACTGGTTCATACATAGCATCAGGAAATCCATGCGGATGTGAACATGTATCGGCCTGAAGCCTGCCATTGCGGCTCCGATGGCCACTCCCGTCATTGCATCTTCGGAAAGGGGCGTATTGAAGACGCGGTCAGAACCAAACTGTTGTTGTAGTCCTCGAGTTGATCCTTGAATGGCCTTGTGGTCGTCCACATCCAGACCAAAGAGAAACACGCGCGGATCACGCTCCATTTCGGCTGCAACCGCCTCGCGTAGAGCATCCACATATCGTAGGATTCGCTGTGAATCTGTTCCGTTCTTATTCCGCGAATACATCGGTGTACAGCTCCTTCGGCTCGGGAAAGGGACTACCTTCCGCGAAATCGATAGCTTCTGCGATCTCTTTTTCCACTTCAGCCTCGATCATACTCACCTGTGCGGCGTCGAGTTTGGCTCGAATCCTTTTCAATGGATCCTTGACCTGCCACTGAAGCAACTCATCACGGCTGCGGTAACCGGCATCATAATCCTCTGCGGGACCGACGTGTTCGCGCCAACGATAGGTGTGACACTCGATAAAAATCGGTCCGCTCACTCCACTGCGCATAGCCGCTATGGCGTCCGCTGCAAGCTGGCGAATGGCCAAGACGTCGGAATCCGGCACCTGATGCGCAGCAATGCCGTACGTGCGGACGCGTTCGCACAACCGACGTGTGGCCCAGCGCTTTTCGATCGGCGTGTGAATCGCGAGGAAGTTGTTTTCGCAGACGAACAGGACGGGAAGGCGATGTAGAGCTGCAAAATTGAGGCTTTCATGAAACACACCCTCTTCAGTAGCTCCGTCGCCAAAGAACGCTGCAACGACTCGTCCGGTTCCTTGCCGCTTCAGGGCGAGTGCATAACCCACGGCGATGGGAATTGTTGTCCCCACGACCGCCGAGGTTCCCAAGATGTACTGGTCCATATTGATCAGGTGCATCGAGCCTCCTTTTGCGTTCGCACAACCGACGTGTGGCCCAGCGCTTTTCGATCGGCGTGTGAATCGCGAGGAAGTTGTTTTCGCAGACGAACAGGACGGGAAGGCGATGTAGAGCTGCAAAATTGAGGCTTTCATGAAACACACCCTCTTCAGTAGCTCCGTCGCCAAAGAACGCTGCAACGACTCGTCCGGTTCCTTGCCGCTTCAGGGCGAGTGCATAACCCACGGCGATGGGAATTGTTGTCCCCACGACCGCCGAGGTTCCCAAGATGTACTGGTCCATATTGATCAGGTGCATCGAGCCTCCTTTTCCGCGCGCACAACCGGTATCCTTTCCGTATAACTCCGCGAAAAACGCGCGGAGATCGCCGCCCTTGGCAAGATACGACGCGTGACTGCGATACGTTCCGGAAACGACGTCATCCGGCCGCAGAACGTCGCAAACGCCCGCAGCGATCGCCTCCTGACCGATCGAAAGGTGAACGGGACTTTTGATCTTGTCGGAAGGATAAATGCGAGCGACTTCTTCTTCTGTACGGCGGATCAAGAACATCTTGCGGTACAACGATGCCAGATCCAGTTGGGGAAGAACACTTGACATAAAACAAATCGGAAATATTAACCGGGAACCCAGCCACAATGAAGCACAAAAAGACACAAAAGGAATTCTGAGCTACAATTCGACGCACCATGCGCGAACCGCCTACTGTGGTGATTGTGATGCCGGCGTTTAATGAAGCGGCAGTCATCGGCACAGTACTTTCGAAGATCCCCGCTAAGATCGAGTCCTTCAACACTATTTCGATAGTTGTCGATGATGGGTCCATCGACCTGACGGACGAAATCGCACGTAAGGCCGGCGCCCACGTCATACGTCACATGGCGAATGTTGGAGTCGGAGCCGCGACAATTACCGGATTGCGAGCCGCGAAACAGCTCGACGCGGAAATCATCGGTACGATGGATGCCGACGGTCAACACGATCCTGCGGAGCTCGAACGGCTCGTGCAGTGCCTGATCGACGGGCCATTTGATGTGGTGATCGGCAGCAGGCTCCGGATTCCGAGTGGAATGCCCCTCTCGCGTTTTGCCGCAAATCTGCTACTGAATTTCGTCACATTTGTCGTTTATAGAAAGATCGTCTCGGATTCTCAATCCGGCTTTAAGGTGTTTTCAAAACAAGCTCTCGCAGCGATTGATCTCAATTCGTCCGGGTATGAAATCTGCTCCGAAATTATTGGGGAGATCTACCGGAAGAACCTCCGGTACAAATCGGTACCGATTCGCGCTGTGTATACGCGGTACTCTCGGGCTAAAGGCCAACATTTTCTCAACGGGATTAATCTCATCCTCGGACTCTTTATCCGGCTGATGCGGCGCACTTGAAATGTTCCTTCTCGTCTCAAAGGTCTTTGCTCTCATGCTTGCCGCGATTGTCTTCGCTAAGAGCTACGTCGACTTCCGGTCCGGCACTGAATCGCTAAAAGTCTTCCTGTTTTGGACTGTAACTTGGGGAATGATCGTGGTGATCGCTTTGTTTCCCTCGATCATCGACTACATCCTGAGCCTTGCAGGCGGCCGCGGAGTCGGCCTGGGCACGTTCTTCGGGATGGCCATCGTATTCCTCTTCTTTATCGTTTACCGAATCTACGTCCAACTCGAACAGCTAGAACAGAAACTCACCAGGACCATTCAGGAATTGGCCCTTCGCGACGACTGGAGAAGCAAGCATTCAGAGCCGCGCGTGTGAATGTGGTGAACGAGACGCGGTTGTAAACGCCTTTTGGCCGCGAGATCTTGATATATTCTGAGCGTGCAAACCGGACGGTCGCTGATGTTTCCGACATGGAGTAGTCTTTTTGGATCTGCGTCAATTCCATCCTAGGCCGGAGCAAATCGAAGTTGCCGCACACTTGCTCCGGTATCAACCCTTTATTATAGACGACAACCGCCATACCGGTGTGGCGTATACCTGGTTGTACAGCGGTGATCCAACTACTGTGTCAACCGATGAGCTCTTCTTTGACAAGAGAACCATCTCGACCGACGTCTGGGACAAGGCCTTTGACGCGAACAGGCGGCTTGCCTGCATGTACGATGCGATCATCGGCCGGCTCGTCGATGTCTGCCCTCAACGCGGGAGTTATCTGGACGTCGGCTGCAACACAGGATATTTTCCGGTCCGTGCTTCTTTGGCAGGAATCCAGACAGCGGTCGGTGTCGACACTGGAGATTTTGCGCCTGCTTTCCAACTGCTCAATGAAATAACAGGGGCGTCAGCGAGATTCTCTATTGCACATTACAATTCGCGAACTCATGCTCTGACGTTCCGAGACAACTTTGGACCGCAAAGATTCGACGTGGTCTCCTCATCTGCTTTGCTCTGCCACGTTCCAGATCCATTACACTTCTTGAAAGCGATCGCCCGATTAGCCGCCAAGGCTGTCTTCCTCTGGAGCGGTTTTATCGATACGGAGGAACTGCTCATTCGCTACAACCCTCCGAACAAGTTCTTTAAAGACGAATTCCCTGAGGGGTTCGATGATGGGACGAGCATTTCGCTGGGTCTATTGTTTCTTTCGATGTCCTCGCTTGGATTCATCCATCACCAGGAACTCAAACCAGCACCAGACTGGTTGCCCGAAGATTGGCATACGTGCAAAATTCCCCAATACCAGAAATTTCGTGCATTCCTATTTTGGAGGTGATTTTGTCCCGGAGACGGGCTGCCGCCGAACTACGCCGCTGGACTTCATAGTCTTTGACAGAAGTCCTAACCGTCAGTATCCTATCGTGCCGTCAACTTCATTTTCCGAAGTCAATTTTAGGTTCGTCTTGGCGAAAGGAATAGCCAAAAGGAGCACGCATGAGGAAACAGCTCACCTACCTATTCATAATGACAATCGCGCTGCAGTTATCGTCCGCCGCGCCTCTACTCGCACAGCAGACGCGACTGCCAGGGCCGGCAGACCAACTTGGCGCAGGTGCATCGGTACCCGTGCCGGTTACCGTTCCGCGACTTATTGCGTTCAACGGTGTGCTGAAGGATCGAATTGATCGGCCTTTGAAGGGGGTTATCGGTCTGAGTTTTGCGCTTTACAAAGACCAGGAAGGCGGGGCACCGCTATGGACAGAAATTCAGAACCTACAGTTCGACGACCAAGGCCGCTATAGCGTACTGCTCGGAGCAACACAACGTGAAGGAGTGCCAATCGAGTTGTTCACGTCTGGAGAGTCGCGTTGGTTAGGAGTGCAGGCGCAAATACCAGGAGAGGACGAAAAGACAAGGGTGCTGCTCGTCAGTGTACCGTACGCCTTGAAGGCGGCCGATGCGGATACATTGGGGGGCAAGCCTGTTTCTGCCTTTGTATTGCTACAATCCGGAGGGCAGGCTGATTCCCATTCGACGAAAACCCTGCCGCAGAAAGCTACGCTCAAGGGCGGTGACACGCCAGAAACATTCTCTCTTTCCGGAACCGGTACCGCAAATCGCGTCGTGAAGTGGTTGGACGAGAGCGGCACGTTGGGCGATTCGTCGATCCATGACAATGGCAATGTTGGCATCGGCACAACGAGTCCGATCATTCAAAGCAAGCTGACGGTAGCCGGTTCTCCCGGAAGTCTCAGCGTGACCGGCTATGATGGCGATTGGACTCAGGGTGGAAACCGCGCGTTCATCGATTTCGCTGGTGGTAATGCCAGGTTTGGTTCGGCTTCCGGAGGAGGCAGTGCAACAGGTCTTCATTTCGTCGCTAACAATCTTTTGGCGATGACGATCAATTCTTCCGGCAACGTCGGTATCGCCAAGACAGCACCATTAAGTCGACTAGACGTAAACGGCGCCCTAACCGTCCAGAGTGGTTGTCACCCAGCATGGACGACTAACATGCTTGCCATTGATCTTTGCGGAAGCGCTATTCGATTCCAAGGTGGTCTGAATACGGTACCTATAGCACTAGCTCCCGCGGGCGGCAACGTCGGCATCGGAACGACCGCGCCCGCGGCCAAACTGGATGTGCAAGGCGGTCAGATCAATGCTTCGGGTGGCTTATGCATTGCCGGCGTCTGCCAAACGAACGGGAATAGCGCGGTGACTCGCGGTATTACCTATCTAGCTGGTTGCGATACTTGTAGCGTGCTTGCGGACACCGACAGTCAGCGAACAATCTACTTCAATGTCGTGGGACCAATGATGATCAACTCTGTAACTTGTTTTTCGGACGCTGGCACTCCTGTGATCAACATTCAACGCGATGCTGGAAGTGGAACGCCGACCAACGTATTAAGCTCGAATTTGTCTTGTTCTGCCTCGGGTACGAACAGCACCAGTGTGGTTCCCTCGCAAAGCACGTTAAACCTGAACGAGAAGCTCGATTTTGTGATGGTTAGTGCGGGTGGGGTTGCCAAGCGGGTGACCGTTGCCATTAAAGCGACTGTGAATTGATGCGCGCCATTGCCGGACTCGGAAAGGGTCATGCACATCTTTTTGCGATCGCGTTCGCGATGTCGTGTTTGGTTGCGCTCGCCGCCGCCCCTGCCATTGTTGTAACGAAGTCACAAAGGACGATTGGAGAGGCACGCAGTATTCAAGCCGACCTATCAGAGGGATTTCTATTAAGTGATGATCCCACTCAAAACGTCATCACTACAATGGCTGGTACCGGAACAACAGGCTTCAGTGGAGACAATGGGCCGGCGATTTCCGCCAAGTTGTACTACCCATACGATGTCGCCGCGGACGCGTCCGGTAATACATACCTCATCGATTGGAATAATCAGCGAATCCGGAAGGTTACACCAGACGGTGTGATCACGACTGTGGCCGGAAATGGGACAATCGGCTTTAGCGGAGATGGCGGTGCTGCCACTTCCGCGCAGTTATACGCCCCAAACGGCGTGGGCGTGGACGCAACTGGGAATCTTGTCATTGCGGACACGAACAATCATCGCATTCGTAAGGTTGCTCTCAGCGGCATTATCACTACGATCGCGGGGACCGGTTCAGCTGGATTTAGTG
>QHXA01000269.1:14790-15251 GCA_003222755.1 Acidobacteriota bacterium | reverse complement strand
AGCGAGCGCGAGATCTCCCGTCCCGCTGCACACGTCGAGGCACAGGATGGGCTTCGCAGATTCCGTCAACTCTGCGACTTTTCTCACGGCAAGTCTGCGCCACCGGCGGTCAATGGATACGGATAGAAAATGGTTGAGGAAATCGTAACGGTGAGCGATGGCCGCGAACATTTCCTGAACGCGACGGCTATCCGGGCCGCGGTAATCTCTTTCCGTCATTCAGGATTTCCTTAACCACGTCTCGAACAAGTGAAAGCGGAACATCGGGCGTGATCTCCACCTGACCAATCGCACGCGGCAGTACAAAGTGAACAGCTCCGTCCCGAACTTTCTTGTCATGCTCGAGTGCCTTGAGCACGTCCTTGCTACTGATGCCGGTGAGGGCAGGTAAACGGCCAACCGAGCCGACCGCATTTTCAATGCGCGCACGATCATGATCACGAAGTTTCTCCAGCGAGTGT
>QHXA01000269.1:14185-14682 GCA_003222755.1 Acidobacteriota bacterium | reverse complement strand
AGGATGCGGCGCAAATCACTTTCCTTTTCGTCCTTCATGATGACATCCGCTTTGATCGCAGCACATCGTGCAACGAGCCGTTCAATGGCTTCCGGATCACGCTTTAGAAACGTTACGTGATTTTGCTCAAAATCCGCGAACAGTTCGGCATCTCGAATCACACCATACTTCAAAGCTTCGTAAAGGCCGCTCGCATATTCACGTTCCGGTAATGTTTGGAGAAGCAGCGGATCGGATAAAACTAGGCGAGGCTGATAGAAAGTGCCAATCAGATTCTTCGCCACGCGATGGTTCACACCGGTCTTGCCCCCGATGCTGGAATCTACTTGTGCGAGCAGGGTCGTCGGTACCTGCACGACAGGTATGCCACGCATGTATATCGAGGCGACGAATCCGGCTACATCTCCCACAACACCACCGCCCACGGCTACGACGGTCGACTGCCGCGTCAGCTTCAGCTCTACCATACGATCCAACAACCGCGACACTGTCGTGAG
>QHXA01000269.1:9635-14115 GCA_003222755.1 Acidobacteriota bacterium | reverse complement strand
GCCTTCAAAATTCGAGGCTGCGACAGTACCAGGAAGGGCGGATGGAGGCCTGCCGCATTTAACTGCGCCTCCATATTCTCAAACAAGCTCGCGCCAACCAAAATGTTGTAGGCAGCATTAGGAAGCCGGACTGGGATGGTGTGCATACTTCGGGGGAAGAAACTGTAGGGGCGGTCTATAGCCGCCCCCATGGCGGGCGGAACTACCGTTTTTCTGCCAACTGCCGGCGCGCTTTGTTCGCGAGATCCCTGGCTTCGGGAACCAGATCCAGCGCCTTCAACACCTGCGGATCCTCCCCGAGCAGGACGCGCCCTGCCTCGGACACGCCGAAGCGGTTGTAGAAGATCTCATATTTAACAGATCGCTTGATGTAGTCCCTATTGTCCTGGAAATCCTTTTCCGTAAACTCGATTCCACGTTTCATCATGTGCTGCTTGAACTGATCGATCAGCGCATCCGAGACTTGGAACGATTGATCAATAGGAGGATTCTTCGCCAGGAAATCACGTACGAACGTGTAGATCGCGAATTTGGCGGCCAACGTCGTTTGGAACTCATTTACTTTGGGTTCTTCGACAACATAATCCGGAGTAATTCCGCCGCCGCCATACACGATTCGACCGATATCGGAGTGCTTGATGTCGTCCTTCTTTGCAGGCACTGTTTCGCGGTGATTGTAATAATCGAATTGTGAGATCTGAGAGTAATCGCGCTGGATCAATCGCCCACTCGGGGTGAACCACTTTTGGGTGGTCAACGCGAGACCCGCATTCTTGCTAAGCGGGTAAACGGACTGGACGAGACCTTTTCCGAAACTTGTCTGGCCGACAATCAGCGCGCGATCGTGATCCTGGAGGGCGCCGGCAACGATTTCCGAGGCGCTCGCGCTCTGCGGATTGATCAACACGACTACCGGGAACGTATTATCGGCGTTCGGCTTCTGAGAAGCGTAGGGACGGTTCGAACCTCGGGTCCGTCCGCGAGTCTCGACGATCAGCTGTCCTTTTTGGAGGAAGGTTTCGCAAACTTCAATTGCCTCCTGAAGCAACCCGCCTGGGTTATTGCGGAGGTCGAATACGAGACCGTCGAGCTCCTTCGCATCGCTTTTCTTGAGCTCGTCGCGAAGTTTCCTTAATGCATCGCGCAATTCCTGACCGGTCGTTTCTGCAAAGCTGTCGAGTTTGATGTAACCAATCCGTGGACGAACCATAAAGGCGGTGTTGATGGTGAACTTGGCGATCTCATCGCGGATGGGATTCATCTCGATTGGCTCATCAACGCCGGGCCGAATGACTTTGATCTTCACCGACGTGCCGCGTGGTCCCTTCAGCTTCGAAACAACTTCGTTCAAATCCATACCGGCCGTGGGTTCGCCGTTAACCTGGCTAATGACATCGCCAACACGCAAACCAACTTTTTCAGCGGGAGATCCGGCAAAGGGCGGAGAGACTACAGTCACCTTGCCGAACCGAGTCGTTACCGTGATGCCCAGGCCATAATACTTGCCGCGTTGATCTTCACGGAGCGAGGTGAAGGCCTTCGGATCGAAAAATTTCGAGTGGGGATCGAGCGTACGCAACATGCCATCGATAGCTTGTCCGAATCCACATCATTGGCGTAATTTTCTTCGACGAGGCCAAGTATCGTCGAGAAGTGCCTCATTGCCGCATCGGTGTCTTCCTCACCTTTCGTCGTGGCTCGCACCTGGCCGCCGAATACTCCGCCAAGGATTGCCGAGATCATCAGCACGAGGACCAGGCAAAAGATCGCGCGCGACGGTCTGATTTTCATTGAGTAGTCTCCCTTTCGTTGAAACAGTCCGAAAGATTATAGCAGATCGGCTACAAAGATTGAGACGACCGAATATGCCTGTAGTTGCCGAAGAAAGTGCCCCCCGCGGGTGACGAGTTTTGCTATCATTGTCGGCGGTTGTAGGAGGTTTATGGGTCAGCTTGGTTTTTCTGAAATGTTGGTCATTTTTATTGTCGCTCTTCTGGTCTTTGGCCCGAAGAAGCTGCCGGAATTAGGCAAATCGTTGGGCAAGGGCATCAGGGAATTCAGAAAAGCTACCGATGAGCTGAAATCCACTTGGGAAGAGCAGGTTAAAGACATTCAGGCACCCCTTAACGATGTGAAAAGGGACATGCACGAGATGGGACAGGATCTCAAGACGGACTTCTATAAGTCCGTTGAAGCCGAACATTCCAACACTGCCTCGCACGAGACACACGGCTCCTCCGATATCGCCCAACCGACTGAATCCACTGTGCCGAAAGAACACGTTTAATGCCCGTTGATACACGTCCCGAACGAGAAGAAGAAGAATTAACTGGTCAGATGTCGTTCCTCGATCACCTCGAGGAACTTCGAAGACGCATCATTCACAGCCTGATTGCTGTGGCTGTCGCCCTCGGCGTCTGCTGGACGTTTGCCGACACACTGTTCAGAGTAGTTGCCGTGCCGATCCGCAAGACCGGTGTAGAGATGATCGTTACCAGTCCAACGCAGGCGTTCAACCTCGAACTGAAGCTGGCTCTGCTCGCCGCAATCTTTTTAGCTGCGCCATTTATCCTTGGCCAGGTTTGGCTTTTTATTTCGCCAGGTCTGTATAAGCATGAACGCCGGTACGCTTTGCCCTTCATTGTTTCATCGTCGCTCCTGTTTGCTGTAGGGGGCATGTTCGGCTATTTTGTCGCGTTCCCTTTCGCCCTCCAGTTCCTGATCCAGTGGGCCGTCGGGATGGGCCTCGTCCCGCGGATTAGCGCGTCGGAATACTTCGACCTGTTCATCATGGTCGAGCTCGGGCTGGCTATCATCTTTGAGATTCCCGCTCTGATTTTTGTCCTAGCCCGCATCGGACTGGTAAGTGGTCCGTTCCTCCTGCGGAATACGCGTTATGCGGTCCTGATCGCTTTCGTGGTTGCCGCGATCATTACGCCGACAACGGACATTCCTAACATGATGATGATGGCCGTGCCGATGGTTGCGCTGTACATGTTGGGTGTGGTCGTGGCTTATGTGTTCGGTAAGAAACGGACGAAAGAACCGGGCGACTAGTGCCGATCGATGGCCGGCAAACTGAAATAAACAACGTCTCCGACGATTTTTAAGCTGTGTGCGCTCACCTTATCGAGGGTGTCGTCCACAGTATGCCAGGCGGGATAGTCGAAATCGATCAGATCGACTGCCGGGATACCCGCCTTCAGGTAAGGTATGTGGTCGTCGGAGACTTCGATCTCATCATTGGGAAATTCTTTACTGTAACCCATGGACTGCGCAGTGGCCCAAATGATGTCCTTCAGCCACCGAACCGACTGACCTTCCCTTTTGATATTGAGGTTCTTGTCGCCGATCATATCGACAAGAAGCAATGCCTTCAGGTCGGTCAAGTTCCTATTGCGAACGCGGCGATCGACGTCGTGCCGGCTGCCAAACACGCTGTCGTCATCGGTCCACTCGACGACAGCTTCTTCGCCGTCGAAGAAGATAAACTCCAGCGTATTTTGCAGCTTGAGATCCCGCGTGCTTCGCGCAAATTCCAGGAGCCACGCGGCACTGGAACCACCGTCATTGGCGCCGACGAAACGCACCGTCTCGAAAAGCTTCGTGTCGTAATGGCCGGTGACAGCAATAATGGACGGCTTAGAACCTGCACGCCTCGCCCGAATGTTCACCATGTGCTTAAAGCCGCGGGGCGTCCGCGCATCGAATTCGTCCAGTTCTGGTTTAAGCCCTGCCTTTTCCAGTTCTGAAATGATGTAATTGCGCGTCTTCGCAATAGCATCGCTGCCCGCCGGCCTCGGCCCGAAACCAACGATTGTCTGTAAATCCTGAGCGGCGCGCTGTTCACTGAATGGGGAGTTCTTCGGAGTGACAGCGTTGTTTCGCTGTAAGCCAAAAGCTATGGCCGTGACTAACACTGCAGCTAGTGCTGGAATACCTATTCGCCTGGTCATTATCGTGAAATTCTCGCACACATACGGCCTGGTGTTATTCTGATTTTGACGGTTTTCTGGAGGTGAAACATGCGAGGATTCTCAAAAACCCAAGTTGCTGGATTGTTTATTACGGGTGCAGCTGTCGGGACGGTTGCCGCACTCTTGTTTGCGCCAAAAACGGGTGTCCAAATGCGCAAAGACATCCGGCGAATTTCTAGGAGAACCATCAATCAACTCGACGATTTGCAAACTGACATTCGCGATCAGATCAGCGAAGGCTACTCACAGGTGAGAAAGATGATCAAAACTGCCTGATGGGAAAATGGACGGTAAGGGATTCGAACCCTCGGCCTCGGCGTTGCGAACGCCGCGCTCTCCCAGCTGAGCTAACCGCCCGCGGTCGAATTTCGATTAGATCATCTGCGTAAGGCGAGTGTCAATGCAGGCCGACCACGCGGATTACCAGATTGTACTTCGCGTAATCCGCGTGTGCCGAACCGCCAAACGTGCAACGACGAGAGTCAGGAACCGTGATCGCAAGA
>QHXA01000269.1:5116-9619 GCA_003222755.1 Acidobacteriota bacterium | reverse complement strand
TTTCGGGCCTTATTGTGGCGACCATTTCAGCGCTCGGTTATGCGGGTGTCGTGTTGTTGATGGCCATCGAATCGGCGTGCATTCCGTTGCCGTCGGAAATCATCATGCCTTTCTCCGGTTATCTGGTTTATACGGGCCGCTTCAATCTCTGGTGGGTTGGCGTTGCGGGTGCAGCCGGCTGTGTCCTCGGTTCTATTGTCGCGTATCACATCGGCCTATACGGCGGTCGTCCGCTGATCGAGAAGTATGGCCGTTACTTTTTGGTCTCGCGGCACGATCTTGACCTGGCGGATCGCTGGTTTGAACGGTATGGCGAGATCATCGTCTTCGCCAGCCGCTTGCTGCCGGTCGTGCGCACGTTTATCGCCTTCCCGGGCGGCATTGCGCGTATGAAAATGTCGCGCTTCATCACCTACACCTTTCTGGGTTCATTGCCGTGGTGCATCGGGCTAGCTTACGTCGGGCGCCTTCTCGGCGAACAATGGGACAAGAACGATACCTTAAAAACCTGGTTCCATCGTTTCGATTTCGTGATCGGCATTTGGCGACACTTGAGAAATGCACGCACGCCGCACCCAGTCGGGGCGAAAGAACCCGAATCCGTCCATTAGTGAAGGGTGGATTACTTCCGGTTGCTTACCACGTCAATCATCCTCTGCGTCTTACCGTCTATTTTGGAAGGGCAGAAGCATAAGAAAAAAGTAGTGCGCATCTGATGACATTCGGCTACAATGCGCGACCTAACTATGATTAAATTCACAAACTTACTGTTCATGTCTTCGGTTATGGCGTCGCTTCTTTGGGCGCAAGAAAACACGTTCAAACTCAACGTCAACGTGGATCTCACCGAAGTGCACGTGAATGTCACGGATGAGAAAGACCGTCCTGTCGGGAACCTGAAACAGGAAAATTTCCGCATATTCGAGGATCGCACGGAACAGAAAATTGCTGTTTTTAAGCATGAAGACATTCCCGTCAGCTTAGGCTTGGTCGTCGATAACAGCCGCAGTATTGAGCCTCGGAAGCAGCGTCTCGACGCTGCTGCGTTGTCGTTTGTGCGCAAGAGCAATGCAGAAGATGAAGCATTCATCGTGCACTTTGATGACACCGCGCGACTCGACATCGACTTCACAGACAGCGTTCCGCGTCTCGAAGACGCATTGGCCGGCGCGAAGCCGTTCGGGCAAACGGCGATCTATGATGCGCTGATTCTTGCGCTCGACCACATGGAGCACGCGAATCACTCTAAGCGAGCCATCCTGCTGATCACCGATGGTGTCGATAATTCCAGCAACCACACGCTGAGCGAAGCCGTCGAGGCAGCGAAGCGTTCGCGCGTTGCGGTTTATACGGTCGGCTTGCTCAGCGTGTCCGGCGGACAGAAAGCCGAAGATTCGCTCGTCCACATTGCTGAGGCAAGTGGCGGCCGCGCGTTTTTCCCGAACAATGTCGATGAAGCTCGAACGTACATGGAACGCGTTGCTCGCGACCTGCGGGAACAATACACGGTTGGGTACTTTCCTACGAATACCGCGCGGACCGGTGGATGGCGCTCGATTCGAGTGGACGTCGTAACTCCCGCGGGTTTGCCCAAGACCGCCAAACTCAATGCCATCTACCGGCACGGCTATTACGGGCCCGCCGATAGTAATTAGATCCTGGTCAAAATTTCAGGGCCGTTTGGTGTGACTGCCACGGTGTGTTCGAAGTGCGCGGAAGGTCTTCCGTCGGCAGTGATGACGGTCCAGCCGTCTTCGAGAATTTTTACCTTCTCCGTACCCAGATTGATCATGGGCTCAATCGCCAGAACCAAGCCTGGCTTGATCTTGGGTCCCTTTCCATTCTGAACGTAATTCAACACCGGCGGGTCTTCATGCAGCGAGCGACCGATGCCGTGGCCGCAAAATTCGCGAACGATTCCGTAATTGTTCGCGTCCGCTAATTTTTGAACCGCAGCGGAAATATCCGAGATGTAATTTCCAGGAAGCGCCTGCTCGATGGCTTTGTATAGGCATTGTTCGGTGACTTTGAGAAGCCGCTCGATCTCCGGTGGAATTTGACCGATCGGAACGGTCATTGCCGAATCTCCGTAATAGCCATCGTAGATCACACCAAAATCGAGCCCAACGATGTCCCCATTTTTCAAGACGCGCTTTGGTGAAGGAATGCCGTGCACGACCTGCTCATTAATCGAAATGCAGAGGCTTGCTGGGAACCCTCGGTAGCCTTTGAACGCGGGTTTCGCTTTCTTCTTGAGCGTCAAGTCTTCGGCGATCTTGTCCACATCTGCGGTAGTAGCGCCATCTCGTACGATTTCGCGAAGCTCCAGCAGAATCTCTGCAACGATCTTGCTGGCGCCCCGCATAGTTTCAATTTCTTTGCCGCTCTTTAAATGGATCATCATTAAGCATTCTAACAGGCTGCACGCTATAATTGGCGCCCATGAAGCTCGACGGAAAAAAAGTGCTTATTGTGATTCCCCACACTCAGTTCCGTGATGAAGAATTCTTTGAACCGAAAAAAATTCTCGAGGATGAAGGCGCAAAAGTTGTCGTGGCCTCCACTACAGCCAGGATGTGCCGTGGCATGAAAGGCGGCACTGCTCAAGCCGACATCGCAATCGCAGATGCAAAGGCGGATGATTATGCCGGTATCGTTTTATGTGGAGGCTCCTCCGTTCCGGAATTTTTTTGGAACGACAAAAAGCTCCAGGAGTTGGTAGCAGCGATGGCCGCGGCAGGAAAGGTCGTGGCGGCGATTTGCCTTTCAACGGTTGTGCTCGCGAAAGCGAAATTGCTCGCAGGGCGCGAAGCTACGGTGTACTTTTTGCCTGAAGCCCTCGAGGAGTTGAAAACTGCCGGCGCCAAATACGTCCAGGAAACGCTGCTGATCCACAACAATGTCATCCTTGCCGAAGGGCCGCCAGATTCGCAACGATTTGGTCAGGCGATCCGCACCGCACTGGCAGGATAAAACCCCGAACGATTGGAACCTGTGGACTGTCTGTCAATTGTTATGGAGATTCCTATGTCGAAATCTGCGAAGATCGGTTTAATTGCGATTGCCGTGTTTTTGGTGTTGGCGGTAATCGGTTTAGCTCACGCACAACGACCGCCTGAGACGGATGAAACGGGCACTGCCTACCTCCGGGTCAACATCAATCCGACAAACATTCCGCCGATGGTCAATGTCAATCCGTATGGAACGGTTCCGCGGGTGCAAATCACAGAGATACCGGAGATTCGAGTCGCTGCGTCTGGTTGCGCCAACCGCCGGAATTACCAGACCGGAATCGGCCGTTCAATTTCAGGTCCGATGATGATCACGTACCTGCATCTGCCGGAACAAACCCGAGTGACTTTAGCTGATCCGAATGGCAGCCATAGCATGAACCTCGGAGCGGCAGGGCAGATCACAACGGCGATATTCCTGCAAGCCAATCAGCGACTGGAGTTCGATGCCGAGATCATGTACTCCGGCTGCCGCCCGGAGTAGGCTCGATTTTCAGGACGGAGGACAAACTCCAGCGGAAGCTTCAGCACGGAAAAAATGTTTCACGAGTTTTTCCTCCGTCCTGAAATTCACAGCGCCGCCAGCAATTCACGTGATCGATCGGCCACGACCTGCTGCAGGTTGTTCCCATGGCTGTCGATCGTCACGACCGCAGGGAAATTCTTAACGGCCAGCTCCCAGACGGCTTCAGGACTGCCAAACTGCTCGAGCCGCACGCTCATGACGCGCTGCACGCACTGAGCGTAGATCTGAGCTGCGCCACCAATCCCATGAAGGTAAACGCAGCCGTGTTCCTGGCAAGCTTTCTGCGTTTTTGGTCCCATGCCGCCCTTTCCAATGACTGCTTTGATGCCGAATCGCTTGATGATGTCGGCCTGATAGGGCTCCTCACGAATGGATGTTGTTGGTCCCGCCGCGATGACGCGGTATTCGCCTTTGTCCTTCAATACTACAGGCCCGCAGTGGTAAATCACGGCATTTCGAATCACGTCTAATTCGCCGCCGTCGTGCAGGTATTTATGAACGGCATCACGCCCGGTAAAAACGACGCCGTCCAGCAGCACAACGTCTCCGACTTTGAGTTTGCGAACATCGGAGTCGGTAAGGGGAGTGTGCAAGCGGACCACCTCAGCGGCAGGCAAAGTCAGGTCCGGCATCGGTTCCTCCTGCTGAAATTCGTGCGGGGCCTGATACAGCCACTCGAGGACCTCGCCAGTGGTATCCAGAACAACGCCACGCCTTCGATAAGCCCAGCACATGTAAGCAACGGATATAAAAAATGAGGCGGGCAACCGGTTCAACTTGCCAATCTTGCAGCCGCCAACCGTGAACTTTCCGGAAAAACCCATGGGCCCAATATCCAGCGTATTCGCTTCTTGCATAATCCGGCCCTCGAGTTCAGCCAGCACCGGATCCGGATTCACATCGTCGACAGTTCTCAAGAGCTGCCGCTTCGCGAACTCGTATCCGGAAGCGCGGTCTCCGCCAATT
>QHXA01000269.1:0-5072 GCA_003222755.1 Acidobacteriota bacterium | reverse complement strand
CACGAACTCCTTCAAGATTCCGATCGACGCGCTTGCCTTGGATCTCCATCGGCAAGCTGTATTGCGCGCTCATGTTTTCGCAGCCCCCACCTTTAAGTATGAGGCGCGCATGAATGTTGGAATCGCGCGTCTGTTCCCAATGGAACACTGGACTTCCCGGACCGAGATTGTCCCCGGTGTTCGTTCCATCGACGCTGTCAACAGAGTTTTGGCGCAAGTAGCCTTTCGCCGTCGCCTCTTTCACGGCCTCGCAACACAACTCCTCCAGCTCGAGTTGATCGATACCGCGTGGCGTTTCGAAGTAGAAGCCGATGGTCCCCGTATCCTGGCAGATCGGCAACGATCGAGCCTTCGCCAAGCCGATATTCTGTGCGACCAACTCTAATGCAAACTTAGCATTAGATCCTGAAGATTCAAGCTTAAGTTGAAGGTTGATGACGCTCTCGACGTCCGGCGGAAGGAATGCCGAAGTACGGCGGATGAGTTCAAGAATATTTTGGCGAAATCTTTCGCGATTCATAAATGCTCCAAAAGA
This sequence comes from Acidobacteriota bacterium, assembly GCA_003222755.1. Taxonomy (GTDB): domain Bacteria; phylum Acidobacteriota; class Terriglobia; order 20CM-2-55-15; family 20CM-2-55-15; genus 20CM-2-55-15. Next base: position 4,537 of record QHXA01000269.1, on the reverse strand, counting down.
GAAAAAATAAGCAGGCAGTATGTCGAACGCGGGGCTAAAGCCGCGCGGCTACATACCCGATCCGCCGGTACAGCGGTCCTGTGCAAATTGTAGAACCTCGGCCGCACTGCCCGTCAGACCACCGCCTTGAGCGAGGTTGGAACGGCCGCCACCGCGCCCGCCAAACCGTTCGACAGTCTGCTTGAGAAGCGCGGCAACATCGACCTTGGAATCGGCGGAGCGCGCGAACACGACACGAAGCTGATCGCCCTCATCGGCCAGCAGAGCGATAGTTCCGGGCCGGGAGCAAATCCTCGAGGCGAGCATCTTTAGTTTATCGATGCCACGATTCTTGAAGCTCGCGACGGCCAAACCGTTGTTGACCGGAAACTGCGCCGCTTCGTAATCGATCAACTGCGACTCGAGTTGTTCGATCTGTTTCCGAAGCTGCTGATGTTCTTCCCACAGATTGCGAACTGCAGCAGCACTCTCCAATGGCGGCGCGGAAATCGTTTGGCTGATTGCTTCGAGCGCGTGATTGGCCATACGCGCATACCGGATGACACGATCGCCACAGATGAATTGTACGCGTGTCTGTTTCTTAGCGCGCTCGAGACCGGTGATCAGAATTCCGCCGATTTCCCCCGTTGTTCGGACATGTGTGCCGCCGCACGCGGACCGGTCATAGCCCTCAATATCAATCACGCGGATTTTGCCGGCCCGTTCCGTCGCCTTTCGCAATCCAGCTTCGACTATGTTTTCTTCTGCAACATAGCGGACGAATACCCCGCGATTGTCTCGAATGACCCGATTCGCGAGGTCTTCAGCTTTTTCGGCTTGCTCGCGCGAAACGCCGTCGGCAGCGAGATCAATCGTGCAGTTAACGGCGCCCAGATGGAAGCTTACAGTCGGCCAGTCGAAGAGCTCTACAAAGGCCTGCGATAGAACATGCTGTCCCGAATGCTGCTGCATGTGATCGGCGCGTCGGCCGGCGTCAATGCGGCAGTGGACTGGACCCGCATCAATTGTGTCTTGCAGGACGTGAATGAGCGCTCCCGTGGGCTCGTCTTCAATGCAATCGATCAATGGAACGTCATTAATCGTGCCCAGATCGTTTGGCTGGCCGCCGGACGTCGGGTAAAAGGCTGTCTTGTCGAGCACCACACCGAAATGGCCGCCGACGCTGCGCGTCTCCACAGCGGTCGCGTCGAATTCCAGCAAATAGGGATCGTCGTAATAGAGCCGCCCTGTCTTCACGCTAATTGACCGAAGTGGGCGGAGCCGGCACGTGGTGCACATAAAGCGGCCGCTCGCCGGCAATATTCCCATCGATGTAAATCTGCACGATGTGCGCGCCCGGCCTTTCGAAGTTCACATTTGTGAAGAACGTCACGTTGTCCGCGTAGCCGTTCACTTCGACGGAAAATTTTGAAGGAGTGGAGACGACAACCTCTTTGCGATCGGGTGCAAGAATCTTGACCTGTGTCTCAAAATGTCCGTTGCCCACCCAGTGGTTTACAATTGCGAATTTAACCAGAGCTGACGGAAATCCCTGGAAGAAGACATTTTCGAAAAGTCCCATCAGAGACAGCTTGTTTCCCATTTCGAGTCGAACGTCGTCGCAGATGACCGAATATACAAGCTGAGCCGGTCTCATCACTTCCCTCCGCCCAATCGTTCCAGGAGCCTGTTGTGAATGTTATCGAAACCGCCATTGGACATGATCACGACGTGATCGCCGGCTCGTGCCTCCGCGGCGAGATGCCGGAGAATGTCTTCCGTTGATGCAAGCATCAACGCATTCCCCCCGCGAGCACGGATGCCTTCAACGACGCGAGTTGGCGAAAGCGTCTGTTCAGGGTCCAGATGCGCAGCTCCAAAAACGGGCGCGATGACGCTAATATCGGCAGGTTCAAAGGCCTCAATGAACGCTTGTTCGAACACGCGTCGGCGGCATGTTTGCGATCTCGGTTCGAAGACCGCCCAAACGCGAGACTCTGGGTCACGCTGCCGCACGGCCTGGAGCGTTTCCCGCACGGCCGTCGGATGGTGTGCAAAATCGTCGTAGACGCGCACTCCCTTGACTTCACCACGCAGTTCAAGCCGCCGCTTGACGCTTTTGAAACTCGACAGCGCCGACTGGATCACGTCATTGCCAATACCGAGTTCCTTCGCCACGATGATCGCGCCAAGAGCGTTTTGCACATTGAAGGTGCCGGGCATTGGAATCGTGAACTGACCGATGAGAGATTCCGAACGAACAACATCAAATGCCATCCCATCGTTCATTGCCTGGATCCTTACAGCTTGCCATTCGCCTATTCCAATCCCAACGGTCGCCACACGCGAGAACGCCGCCGGAATGAGCTCACGAACGACTGGGCTGTCCACGCCGGCAATAATCAAACCTGAGCTCGGAACTATATTGATCAGCCTTCGGAACGCGGTCTTGATTGCCTCGAGATCCGCATAAATATCTGCATGATCGAACTCGATGTTTTTCAGCAGGACAATGCGCGGCAGGTAATGCAGAAACTTCGGACCTTTGTCAAAGAAGGCCGTATCGTACTCGTCACCTTCGATAACGAACTCGGCCCCATCGGCGATCTGGAAACTTCGACCAAAATTCTCGGCAATACCACCGACGAGAAACGATGGCCTGCGGCCGGCGACCTCCAGGATCCAGGCCATCATGGCACTCGTTGTCGTCTTGCCGTGAGTACCGGCCACTACAATTGAATTCTTTCCCCGAATGAAGAATTCCTTGACGGTTTCTGCCATAGATGCGTAGCGAATGCCCGCATCGAGTACATACTCGATTTCGACATTACCGCGAGAAAGCGCGTTCCCGATCACCACCAGTTCCGGTTTCGCGTTCTCTATATTCGCGGCGCTGTACCCCTTAAAAACCGTAATGCCGAGGCGATCCAAGAAGTCCGACATCGGCGGATAGACATCGGAATCAGAACCGCAAACCAGGTGTCCCCTCTCGCGAAGCATTCCCGCCAGAGATGCCATCGCTGTACCACAAATGCCAATGAGATAGATCACTTAAATAACCGCGGATTCGAGAAGCTCGAAGATGGGCGCAGACGAGGTAAGGTCCAAACGCGCACGCACACCGAACGGGACGATAACATTCGGTCGCGAAGTGTGTCCAGTGGGGAAACCATAAAGAATAGGAAATGTGAATTCGTCGAGCAGGTCCACAAGAATTTCCTGCAATGTGTATCCCTGACTCGCATTTTGAATACAGTTCGGCATCTCCCCGAAAACGATACCACGTACGCCCTCGAACTTACCGGCCTGTTTGAGGTGCGTGAGCATGCGGTCGACTTGATACGGCTTCGTGTCGGCGTCCTCCAGAACAAGGATCGCGTCCTGGGTGTCGATCTCGTGCTTTGTCCCAAGCGTCGCAATGACCAGCGACAAGCAGCCGCCAATCAGGCGGCCTTCGCCAACGCCGGGACGAAGCACGCTTGTTCCTTCCACCGGGAACCGTACAGCCTGCTTGCCTTTCAACAGATCGATCAGGGCCGAGCGATCGTAGCCAGATGTGCCTTCGCGAATGGCAGTCGCCACCATTGGTCCATGGAACGACACGACACCCGATCGCTCAATCCAGTTCAAGAGGATCGTAATGTCGCTGGACCCGTTGACGATCTTCGCATTCTCTCGAATGAGTTCGGCGGGGATACTCGGAATCAAGTGGCCGCTGCCGTAGCCGCCGCGAGCGCAAAAGATTGCATGGATGTCCGGACTCGAGAGCATCTCCAGGAATTCGCCAAGCCGGCGTTCGCGCGATCCGGAGAAATAGCGGAAGGAGGAAATGATATCGGAACGGAAATATGTTTTGAACCCGAGGCTCTCGAGCTCGCGGCAGCCTTGTTCCAGCAGATCCTTCTTTATATTGCTCGCCGGGGCCACAATGCCGATCGTGTCGCCGGCTTTCAACGCTTTGGGTTTGATCACGGTTAACTGATGTGCACCGCGGAGCGGTGCTAGGAAATTAGCCAGGGGTACGCGTTTTTTGCGTACCCCTGGAATATGTCGACAACTCAGGAATCCGCACCCTGAAAGGGTGTCGGGGACTCCTCGCACGCCTTTCAGGGTGCCGGCTGTCTTTTGGTTCCGACAACCGGGGGTTGCGCTCGCTTCCGCTCGCTTAACCCCGACTAATTTCCTGACACGCCTCCGGCGTGCACAATGGACAAACTTGAGCACACGCCTCCGGCGTGGGCAAAATGGCAAAACTTCAGGCGGCGTCTGCTATTTCTCCGAAATCTGAATCACTGCGGAATTGTTTGAGGCGTCAACACACAGTGTCTCGCTCTTCTTGGAGCTCGGGTGCTCACGCTGCCAGCAGTTTCCTGCAGCTGTCCACTTATACACAGGCAGGGCTTTTGCGTAAAAGTCCCGCAATTCAGCAGCGCTGGCTCCTCTCATGGAAACCGTGATCCGATCCGGCGGCCCGGGTTTGAGATCGAACTTCGAACCTTTAGGTGTCGGAACAGGCAAATAGCGAACGTTCGCCGAAGGGCCGAGCGGGAACTTCCCA
>QHXA01000268.1 GCA_003222755.1 Acidobacteriota bacterium | reverse complement strand
CTCAGGGTCGAGGGGTGTTTGGGCGTGAAGAGAAGGAATAGCCACAAAAAGGCACAAAATCCACAACGATTTTCCGCGAGTCTTGCGCCTTTTTGTGGCTATCTTCATTGTGATTTCGCGCAGCGAAAGCCGACAGTATACGTCCGCACAGCGGGATCGGCGAAATTTCGGTAGTGATTCATGAAATTGCGCTCATCGTCATCGGACCAGCCCCCGCCGCGAATCACTTTGTACTTTCCGGTTGCGGGACCTTGCGGATTGCGATCGGGCGAGACCGGATAGTAATCGCGATCGTACCAATCGCTCGTCCACTCCCAAACATTGCCGACCATATCGTACAGCCCGTAGCCGTTCGGAGGATAGGAACCAACCAGCGCGGCTCCCCACGGATAGCCGACGTGCGCTTGCTTGGTTTTTTCTGCCGGGCCGCCCGGAGCGGCATCCGGA
>QHXA01000267.1 GCA_003222755.1 Acidobacteriota bacterium | reverse complement strand
GCCGATCGCGTTCCAGCCATCCAACTTCATCGATCAGGAAATAGTGGGTGCGGCCCATCCAGAATTCTCCGCCGGGGACCAAAACCATTCCGTCCGGGACCTGCTGCAAAAACGAGGCAACAATAAATAGCGATACCGCGGCTGTTTTCATGATTACTGTGTTTAAACCGGCGGGTTTTCCGAGTCAAGGTTTTCTAAAGACTAAGATCGTGGATCACTTTGAACTCGCGGCAGCGGAGGCACGCTGAAGCTGCCGTAGAGTGTTGGTCCTGGGGGCGGTGAGCCGACCCAGGGCCGGTTTTCACTAGCACGGTGGTCCACCCTGGGATAGGATCGGTGCGCAAATCGTCGGATGATCTTACCTGATTAGAGGGCGTAGCTTATGAAGCCGAACTACCTAAGAGTAATTTCCGTTCTGGCTCTAACGGTGTTGGTGTCGCTTGCGGCCGCGAGTCTCGCCCAAGCACAGTTTGTAGCTATTGATACATTTGAAAAGGGGAAGCTGGGCCCGCTCGATGGGCAAAACGGTTGGACGAGCAAAGCAGGAACTCACGACAAGGCACATTGTTATTCCAAAGAAAACGCGAACGGGGAAGCCGGCTGTGACGCTAATGCCTCTCGCGTAGAGATCGCCGTCGATCCCACCGATCCCAACAATCACGTTCTTCAGTACAGCGCCAAGGCCGAAACAGTACACACTTATAAGGCGATCAACATCCCGAACTCCAATACGGCCGCCACGCTTTTCTTCCGGGTGCGACGTACTGGTGAGGTCAATATGAACTGGGGAACGAGCGATGTAGCCGTGCCCAAAGATTGGCCCGATTACGAGGTACAGCTCAATATGCAGATCGTCGACACGGACAAGCTCAGGGTCCGTGACGGCAACAGGCTCGTTGAGGCGGCGCCATTTGAGGCAAACACCTGGTACAAGACTTGGTTCGTGATCAACAACGCCGAAGACACGTACGAGGTTTTGGTGCAGGGCGGCGCGTCTCCAAAGATGACGCAGCTATCTGTGGGCGGAAAGACCAAGTTCACGTTCCGTAACGGCTCCGCTGCCAACGACCTGGTGAACATCTTCTTGCGTACAACGCCTCCACACACCGCTGATTTCCAGTTCGACGACATCTACCTCGACACGTCGAGCCGCAACCTCAGCGATCCGACTGGTGGTGCGTCGGCCCGCCGCTAGTTTCCGGATGGACGAGGGGTCAGACCCCTTGTCCCTAGCGCCCACCTCGCACAGTTCGTGCATAGAAGGAGTTGTTGCTGTTACGGAAGTTGACTGCGCCATTGAAGAAATTGAGCGTTCACGCCTGCCCTGCAACCTCCGCGTACGGTGTAGAGGACCAGTAGCGTGTTCCGATAACGGATCGGTCATCGGCCATTTTTGCGATCGCGGGTCCCTCCACCTTCGGCTTCAACATGAATCTGCTCAAACGCGTGAGGATCAACGAAACCCAAGAACTCCAACTTCGTATCGATGCGGTCAATCTTTTGAATCATCCGAATTTTGGAGATCCCAACCTGAACATCAACACGCCGAACAATGATTTCGGCCGGATCACGACCGCCACGTGAAGTCGAGCATTTTCATTTCAGGCTCGTCTGAATTTCTAAACTCGATGCGGTAGCTTAGCCGCCGGTCCACTCGATGGCCCGTCCAACGACAAGCGACCAAACTCCTGGAACCATTGTGCCTGCCTGCAGTGTGGTGGGAGATTGTTGGCATTATATTAGGATGATTGTATGAGCAAGCAACGGCTGTCGGTATCGGTTGATTCTGATTTGATTGAGGCAGTGGAGCATGCCGTCTCGCGCGGGCGCACCGACAGTATCAGCGCGTGGGTTAATGAAGCGCTCCGTTCCAAGCTGGATCACGATCGCAGATTGGAGGCTCTCGCCAACTTCATCTCGCTTTATGAATCGGAGCATGGAGAGATAACGCCCGAGGAGATGCGTTTAGCCGCCCGGCGTGCGCGTTCTGATGCAGTTACCGTACGTGGAGCGCAAACGGCCAGAAAAGGCGCCACGCGTTCGCGAAGGAGCATCCGATGAGCATGGTGCTGGATGCAGGAGCCCTCGTCGCTGTTGAGCGAGCGGACCGATATACGGTTTCCCTTATCAAGCAAGAATTCTTAGCAGGCCGTACACCCGTAACTCATGGCGGCATCATCGGACAGGTTTGGCGAGGAGGCTCCGGGCGTCAAGCAAACCTGGCGCGCTTGCTACCTGCGCTCGACGTCGTCAGCCTTGATGATGTGCTAGGGCGACGGACGGGGGTCTTGCTAGGGCGCGCGAAGATGCACGACGTCCTCGACGCCGCGCTCGTGTTACTTGCCATGGATGGAGATTCCATATTGACATCCGATCCGGACGATCTGGAGCCGCTCGCAGTTTCGGCCGACCGCCACGTCGACATCGTTCCAGTATGAGCGAAACTCTGGTCGTTCACGGGAAGCGTGTGGTCCGGCCCGGATCGACGGGACCGGCTTCAATCCACATCCGTAACGGGGTCATCACCGCCATGCATTCGTTCGATTCCATTCCTGATGGTGCGGAACTCGTCGATGCCGGCGATTCCGTAATCATGCCGGGCCTGGTGGATACGCACGTCCATCTCAATGAGCCGGGCCGAGCGCATTGGGAAGGCTTCGACTCCGGCACGCGGGCTGCGGCCGCGGGTGGTGTGACCACATTTCTACGCTGCTGCGGATCGTCGACGTGGGCGGCGAAAATGGAAGCTCGGCGTCCTTACGCAACCTTGAGTCACTTGCTTGAACACGCGGACCAGACTTGGAGCGAGTCCAGTATTGATAACTGGCTGGAAGCGTTTCGCGCGCATCCGCGCATCGGCGAGAGCAGTCAATCCAAGTGGTCGCAGGAACAATAGGCGGGCGCGCGATCGGCGGCATCGGAGGTCTTTAGATTCCCCCGCGACCGACGATGGAGAGCACCTCGAAGCTGCCGAATGGTGATGGCCATGAGAACATCGTCGGCATTATAGCGGAGTGATCCCGGCGGCAGACACCTTTACAAACAACTCAGAACTTCGTCGTTCGCTGTAAGTGCAGAATCAAGTATGTAGTCGCATGGCTTTAGCCCGCGTTCCGGGACTGGAACGCGGGCTGAAGCCACGCGACTACATACTTGACTGCCCCTCAGGGTTTGGGCTTCCAGTTCAGAATAATGGTAATCGCTGAGTTGCTGGCTTCTTCCACCAGCGTGTTCATGAGGAACCGCTGGCCATCTGCAGCCACTACGTACTGTTGGCTATCGATAGCGGGCACTGGGGAACCAATGCGCGCATTGAATAGCGGGAGTGGAATGCCGGCCTTAGCAGTTTTCCCGTATCGAGAGAGTTCGATAGCAACCGACATCAGGCCCCCATCCATCGCTACATAAAATAGTTCCTTACCATCGCGCCGCCAGCGGGGTTGGCCGCCGCCATTGGTCGAAATGAGCCATTTGGCTCCGGGACCTGGAAATGGCTGGACATAAATCTCGTAACGGCCGGACTCGTTAGATTGATACGCGATCCATTTCCCATCGGGGGAGAATTGCGCATCACGTTCTTCGAATTCCGTTCTGACGACAGGAAATGGCTTCGAGTCTCCTTGTGATCGCAGTGCCCAAATATCAAAACCAAGCTTCGGATCGGCGCTTCGATATAGCATAAAACGGCCATCCGTAGAGAAGTCCATGACGGTTTTGGTTTGTGGTGACGCCACGAGTAGTTCTTCAGGTCCCAAACCTGTGGCCGACTTTCGATAGAGATCGACAGCGCCCCTGCGAGCGGAGCCAAACGCGATCTGGTTACCATCCGGAAACCATCTCGGCGTAACGTCGACTGATGCGTCGGAAGTAAACCGGGTCAGGAGGCCACGATCTGTTTGGAGCAGCCAAATATCCGTGTTTCCATTCAAAGTTCGCTGCAGTGCGACACGCCGGCCATCGGGCGAAAGCGACGGGTTCAAAGCGGCACCAATAGGGTCACCTACCTTACTAAGCTCGCGGCCAGAGCGGTCGACCCACACGAACTGCCGAAGACCCGCCGCCGAGCCTGTACGATAGCTGATCGGGCCTGCAGCGGAAACGGACAGGGCCATGCCGCCTTGCTGATTAATTGCGATCTGTTCCGCCACCGGGAATGGATTGCCTTTAGTCTCGAATCGGACTGGATCGAAGCTTCGAGCGAACAATACACCCTGTCGAGAGAAAAGAAGGTGACCGAAGACATACAGAGCGTTGGATTCGGCATCGAACAACCGCCGGGACTCCGTCGAACCGAGCCGGCCGACATAGATGCCACGTGCTTCGGGAGCACCTTGCGTGTAGTAGAGAAAGTGAGTCCCGTCGGGAAGGAATTGCGGATAACTATGACTTGCTTGTTGTGTGCCCAACTGCGTCGCCGGGCTCGCTTCTCCACCATTGGCAGAGATACGAAGCACTAATGCGCTATTACTTGGAACGAAGAGGCCACCAGGCGCCTCCACGCGCTATGGGGGTCCCTGCCAGTATCTGGGCTGCCCCTCCAAAAACGTCGGTCTTCTTCAATTTGCCATCAGCGAAGAACCCAACGGACTGGCTATCCGGAGACCAAAACGGCAGACTCGCATTATCGGTTCCTGCCAGTGGTCGAGCCGACGCAGAATCCAGCGAACGGAGCCACAAGCTCGACTGACCGCCAAACGTGCCTGCAAACACAATCTTCTGCCCGTCAGGAGAAATTGCGAACGACATCGGATCCGACGTGGGAGGCGCGTTGATATCGAGCCGGACCTCACGAGGTGGCGGCACTGCACGAGAATTCATCACAATCGCGACCACGGCGATGAGCGTCACAAGCATCAGTATCGAGATCCACGCCAGTCGTTCCCCGCGCATTCGAGCCCGTTGGACCGGATGCGGTCCGGATCGGATGTCCTCTTGCGCCTCCTGGATTTCGATCCGTGCGTCACCAATTGATTGGAGTCGTTGCTTACGATCCTTCTGCAAGCAGCGGCGTAACAACCGCAGGATGCCTTGCGGCGTATCGTCAGGCAGCTGTCTCCATTCGGGGTCGGCTTGGGTTCGGCTTTGAAAACTCCGCCGAGAATCTCGCCCACCGTTTCACCATCAAAAACAGGACGGCCGGTCAGCATCTCGTAAAGGACGCACCCAAATGCCCACACGTCGGCAGTTCGGTCGAGTTCTTTCCCTTTCGCCTGCTCCGGCGACATGTACGCTGCAGTTCCAAGAATCATTCCCTGCGCGGCTGTCATCATCGTCGGCGAGTTGGAGAGGGCCGGGCTCATCGGAGAATGCTGTATGGCCTTCGCTAATCCGAAATCCAGCACCTTCACCTTTCCATCGGGGGAAATCTTCACGTTCGCCGGTTTCAGATCTCGATGCATGATCCCGCGCTCATGCGCAGCCTCGAGTGCGTCAGCGACCTGGGTGGCGATGGGTAGGGCTTCTTCTGTCGGAATGGGTCCGCGCTTCAATCGTTCTTGAAGCGTTTCACCCTCAACTAATTCCATGACAATGCAGCACGTGCCGTTGGATTCTTCCAGGCCGTAAATCTGCGCAATGTTTGGATGATTGAGCGAAGCCAGAAGCTGCGCTTCGCGTTGAAAGCGCGAAAGGCGGTCAGGGTCGTCCGCGAAGTGATCGGGCAGCAGTTTCAGCGCAACATCTCGTTTGAGTTTCGTGTCATGAGCCCGAAAAACGACACCCATTCCGCCCGCACCAAGCGGTGACTGTACATGATACGGGCCGATGCGCGTGCCGGGTGTGATGGACATCTAAAAATTCAACCGTGTATTCAGTTGCGCGGACTTTTCATTGCGGGTGATGAAGTCCACACGGTATGCCAACTGGACGTGCTTCTTGGCAAAATCGGTCGCCCATTTTTTGATTCCATCATGGCCGTGAAATACCACCGGACCAATTTGATTCTCGTTGGGACCTACTTGATGGAACGCGTCGCCGTTATACAACTCCACGAAACGGTCGACGACCGCATCCGTCTCTTCCTTGCCTTCGTAGGAGATGTACCAGTCGTCGAGCGCGTTGAGCCGGATGAACCATTGGTCGACGAGCTTCTCAGG
>QHXA01000912.1:1075-2326 GCA_003222755.1 Acidobacteriota bacterium | reverse complement strand
CTCGTGATTACCGGCCCGGACGCCGCCAATGCGGTCCGCGATACTGCTGTCGTCGTTCGTGATGTGTTCACGAACGCGGCAGAAAACGTGTTGATCGCCGGATATGCGGTGTACCAGGGACAGCAAGTGTTTCAAGCTCTCGCTGATCGCATGGATCGAGAGCCTACGTTGAAAGTCCGAATGTTTCTGGATATCGGCCGTGAGCCGGGCGACGCCGCAAATGATTCAATTGTAGTAGGACGATACCTGGAACGATTCCGCACTCGTGAATGGCCTCAGGGAAAACGGGTCCCAGAGATTTTCTACTTTCCCGCATCCCTGCAAACCAGTTCCGAAAAACGATCCGTGCTGCACGCGAAATGCATCGTCGCGGACCAGAAAACAGTGTTTGTCAGTTCCGCAAACTTTACCGAAGCCGCTAAATAAAATGGCTCTCATGGAGGCCGAAAGATCGAAGCCATGAATGGGAAATCGCACCTCGTCGCTCAAGTCGGTTACAGCGTACGTGTAGATGATGGGGAGGAAGTGGTCCGGCGTCGGATGCGAGCGGCGGGCTTCGTCAGACGATCAGAACACTGCGTGGCCGCGGCACCAACTGGGCCAATCCACGAAATCCACGGCTCCACTCGTTGTCCTCAATCGCGTAGAGTGGCGAACCGTGCCCGACGAATAAAACCGGCATTCGCGAGCTCATGTCGCTCACATATTGGCCAGAACCGTACGCGGTTTGTACAACTCCGAGAGGTATTTCAGTTCATCGGCATCGAGTTTCACGGCGAGAGCTTTCACCGCGTCTTCGAGATGATGCCGTTTGCTGGCGCCAATAATCGGCGCGGTAATGCCTGGCTGGTGCAAAACCCAAGCCAACGCGACCTGCGCGTTACTGATCCCGCGTTTGTTTGCAATCTCCGTCACGCGATCGACGATCGCGAAGTCTTCCGGCCGGTAATACTGGCGCCGCGAAAACTCATCGGTCTTTGCGCGCACCGTTTCGCCATAGTCCTCCTTGCGACGGTTACCAACCACGAACCCACGTGCGAGCGGGCTGAACGGCGTGACGGCAATTCCTTCGGCGCGGCATAACGGCAGCATCTCACGCTCCTCTTCGCGATAGATCACGTTGTAATAGTTTTGCATCGTGGAGAAGCGGGCGAAACCCAGCCGGTCCGACGTCGCGAGCATTTTCATGAACTGCCACGCGTACATGGCCGAGGCGCCGATGTATAGCGCCTTTCCTGCGCGCACGATGTC
>QHXA01000912.1:0-1069 GCA_003222755.1 Acidobacteriota bacterium | reverse complement strand
AATCTGATAGAGATCGACGTAGTCCATCCCCAGGCGCCGCAAGCTGTTGTCGATGGAATGCATAATATGCTTGCGCGACAGCCCGCGGTCATTGGGATCGTCGCTCATTGGCATGTATACCTTCGTGGCGATGATCACGCGGTCGCGCCCAGGCCCAAGGTCTTTCAGGGCGCGGCCGAGGATTTCTTCGCTTTTTCCGACCGAATACATGTCGGCGGTATCGAAGTAATTAATTCCGAATTCCAACGCTTGGCGGATGAATGGCCGCGCCTCTTCCTCTTCGAGCACCCACGGCCTCCATTGCTTCGATCCGTAAGTCATGGCGCCGAGGCAAAGACGCGAAACTTTCAGTCCAGTAGGTCCAAGATTGATGTATTCCATAGCAGGGAAAGTCTAGCATCTGTTTGGGTACCGCGGACCGGTACGGAGGTTTCATCATTTACGCCCGCCGGAGGCGTGCAAGTAAATTATCCGGGAGTACGTGCACATCTTTTGTGCGCGTATGCCCGGAATAACGAGATCGACTAAGCAAAAATTCCTCATGAAAACCGGAGAGCATCACCAAGCGTGGAATCTGACCTTCATCTGCGGCGCAGCGTTCCTTCGATCCATGAGTACCGGAACGCTCGGCGTCGTGCTGGCCATTTATCTATCACGGCAAGGGCTCAGCGCCACCTGGATCGGTGCTGTGATTGCCGCAGGACTGGCCGGCAGCGCCGCAGCAACCGCGTTCATCAGCTATCGGGTAGATGTGTTGGGCAGGCGCCGTTCGCTTGTTCTTCTCGCGGTACTTTCGGCGTTTGGTGGAATCGTGCTGATCTTTTTCCCTTCAGCGATCGCTTTGCTGGCGCTGGCTTTCGTCACGATGCTCAACGGAATGGGAACAGATCGCAGCGCCGCATTCGCGATCGAACAAGCGGCCATTCCGAATCTCGTTTCGGACCGTCAACGCACGTGGATTCTATCCTGGTACAACGTCATTCTGGATGCAGGCGGAGCACTCGGAGCTCTGGGCGGAGCGCTGCCTGTCGTCATCGAGCGCGCGGCCGGCGTGGATCTGCAGTCGGCG
>QHXA01000178.1:5492-5956 GCA_003222755.1 Acidobacteriota bacterium | reverse complement strand
CGGCAAACCCTGCGATTGAGAAGAACAGCCCAACGATTGTACCGAACAAGATCCGACGCATAGTTTTCCTCCGTCAGCCAAGATTTGCAATGTCTGGATTTATTTTGAGGAAGGACCACTCACCGCCGCTAAGTTTTTCTTTGCGGGAATGTAGTCGGGATCAATCCGCAGTGCCTGTTCGAAGTGTGATTTGGCCTCATTCAGCTTCTCTTCTCGAATTAACAGTTCGCCGAGGCTGTTGTGGGCCATGTACTGCCCGGGATCGAGGCGAAGCGCCGTCTGCAAATGATCCGCTGCACCCTGCACGTCGTCAATTTTTGCGAGCACGATTCCCAGGGTTGTGTGGGCCAGCGCATACCGTGCATCGATAGCGATGGCACGTTCCAAGTGGACCTTCGCTGTCGTCAATTCACCTTGCTCATCGAAAATGATGCCGAGATTGTTGTGGACCTCGGCATTGTTTG
>QHXA01000178.1:0-5453 GCA_003222755.1 Acidobacteriota bacterium | reverse complement strand
GTTCAAAGTGCTCCTTTGCTGCAGGCAGATCGTGTTGGTCCGAGAGCAAGACGCCGAGAAAGACATGCGCCGGCAGCATGTTCGGTTCAACAGCCAAAGCTCGCTCATAGTGCGCTTTGGCCTCGCGGAGGCGCCCCAGTTCCTGAAGCTCTCTCGCGATTTGGTAGTTCGCCATTGCAGAGTCTGGAAACGCCTCAACCACGCTTTCATAAATCGCCATCGCAGGGGCAACGTTGCCCTTCGATTCGATGACGAAGAACAGACCCGCCGGTATCGCGAACAGAAGCCATAGCGCGGCATGCCGAGCCCAGGCCGGAATTAGCGGCATTGCGCGGGTTGAAGAGACGATTGCCTGAACGCCGAGCGCTTGGCTTGTTTCTCTCTCACGGATCTTCCAGATGAAGCTGTCCATGTAGTAGTGCAACATGCCCGTGGCTGCCACTAAGGACACGACAACACGAACGAGCCTCGGATCTCGAAACAGCGTCCAAGCATGCGTCAGCGAGCCGAACGCCAGACACATAGCCACATACACCAACACCAGCACCGGTCGCGGCCGAAACAATAATCGAATAAACGAACCCGCATCCGGAGCCTGTCGCGTGCGGTTGAGATTGAATGACCAGACGATCGCCAGATATTGGATGTCATGCCAGGATTCAAATAAGGCGAGGCCCATCAGCGGACGCTCTGCGACGCCCGTCGTATAACTGAGATAAATGAACGTCACGGCAATGAAAAGAAACTTGAGCGGATTTGGAGAATGTCCTTGCCGGAGCAAGGCGATCGTTCGAATCAGATAAACCGCTGTAACCGGGATCGTGACGGCAGGCCACGCGCGCGTAAGCCACACGAACGCCTCTGCCGGAATCCGCGGCCCCCCGCTCTCGTAGAAACTGGTGAGGTATGAGGGCAGATCCGGATTTATGACGAACACGCACATGCCGAACCACATCAGGCACATACTTCGGTCGAGCCATGCGGGGGTTCTGGCTGCTGGTTTTGCCTTGGCGTCGTAGATCCGGGCAAAGCCGTAGACCTGCATCATCCAATGCCACTGTCCCCATAACAGCGCAAGCAGCAGGACAGCGTGCAGATTGAGATAAGCAAATCCCGCCGCAACTGTGAACAGAATCAGCGGAGCAACAATCAGACGAACGCGAAACCGGCGGAAGAGCGCGCGGTCGCCGTAGGCCCGCAAGATACCCGGCAGGTAATGGGCTGTCGCTAGCGCTAATGCAAAGGTGAGGAGGCCGTCCATCCACCCGCCATGACGGGCGGCTGCAAAGGTCCCAAGGATCAGAAGAGGCGTGAACAGAACAAAAGCGATATCTTGGATTGGGCCGAGGATCCAATACCGGGCAGCGACAGGTTCAGCCGCCTGCATTTGTGTTTTGACGCTCGACATGCTGTCGCCTAACATACCAGCAAACCGATATGACAGGGGATACAAACTCCGCAGTCCGAAGGGCGTCCTTCACGATAGCGATCTATCTGGGTTTAGCGGCTCTGGCGCTTCCGCAAGCGCGCGAGACGTACGCGGAACTCTCTGGCGTCCGGCTTTGGTACAAGGACACGGGGGGCCCCGGCGTGCCGGTCGTGTTCCTGCACTCCAACACAGGAAGCAGCCAAAACTGGGAACACCAAATTCCGGTGTTCACTGCTGCGGGCTACCGTTTCATCGCGTATGACCGGCGCGGTTGGGGCCGCTCCATGGCACAGCCTGGTGCGCAGCCCGGCACGGCAGCGGACGACCTTCGTGCGTTGATAAAGTTTCTGGGCATTGATCGATTTCATCTGATAGGCACCGCAGGCGGAGGATTTCTCGTGTTCGATTATGCCCTGTCTTTTCCTGAGCAACTTCGAACTCTGGTCGTCGCCAATAGTATCGGCGGCGTGCAGGACGAAGACTATTTAGAACTCGGGCGCAGGCTGAGGCCTCCGCAGTTTGATGCGTTACCTCCCGAATTGCGCGAATTGGGACCGGCATATCGCGCTGCAGATGCCGAGGGAACACGCCGGTGGATCGAGCTCGAGCATATGAGCCGTCAGAGCGGGGCGACGGCGCAAGCATATCGGAATCGAATGACATTTTCCGTGTTGGAATCGATCAAGGTGCCGACACTTCTGATTACAGGTGACGCCGACATGTATGCACCGCCGCCGCTGCTGCGGATGTTCACGTCGCGTATCGCGGGATCGGAATCGCTCGTTATTCCCGAGGCTGGGCATTCCGCTTATTGGGAGAAGCCGGAGGCGTTCAATCGGGCGGTGCTGGAGTTTTTGAAGAAACATTAGGCACGCCGGAGGCGTGCAATCAAGGGCCTTGCGTATTAGCCATTGCCACGGACGTGATCCGCTGCTGGCTGCAGAAAGCTCCGGCGCGTCAGCTTCCCAATTTGCAGAAAATGCCGATTCTGCTCGTGACAGCCGAGGCTTCTTACCATGCAACCTACGACCACTGCACCGTTAAATTTTTCGAGCAGGCCGGCGTCCATCCAACTTGGATCAAGCTTGGCGATAGTGGGAATTCACGGAAATGGCCACATGCTCATGCTTGAAAAGAACAGCATGGAGATTGCCGAGATTATTTCGCGCTGGTTATCGAAGTCGGTCCGTTAGTCGGGCTAAGTAGCGCGTCCTGTTTGAGGGCCGTTGCCGCGCAGGTGCTGGACTGGGACGGAGTGGTCCCAGGAAATCTCGTCCTTCGCAACGCCCAGAGCCGCGGCTAAGCGTTGCCGCTGCGACGGACTCGCTGTGTAGTTGCCGCTGACAATCGCGGCTACCGATTTCGCATCCAAACCGGAACTTGCGACCAGTTCGCCAAGGCTGATTCCCATCTCCTCCATGTAGCGCGCTATCGGTTTCATAATGACCATATATTATCACTTGCCCGCATCCTCGAAATGTACCTCAGCGCTGGAGCCCCCGACGGCTCCTTTTCAACGTTGCGCAACTAGCGAGACGCGGCGATTAGAGGCTCCGCAGGCGCATGACGTGAACCTGCTCGCCGGGCGTTCTAGGGCAACCTGAATCGAGACAACCGGCGCCACATGCTATAGTCCGAATAATCACGACATGAGATTTCTGTTTACTCCTTGGGGCCTAATCCTTCAGGCACTCGCTATCGTTCACTTCATCCGTCGGCGGCCCGATACGTACTGGCTTTGGATCATCATCTTTCTTGGCCCGCTCGGCGCCGCCGTTTACATCTTCATGGAAATGCTTCCGGATCTCGGGTTGCTTCGACATTCGTTCGAGGGCTTCCCAAGGCGCAAAAGAATCCGACAGCTGGAAGGTATCGTTTTGGAGAACCCTGCTGCCGGCAATTACGAAGAGTTGGGCGACCTCTACTTGGACGAAGGCAATTTCGCTCGTGCGCGAGAATGCTACGACAAGGCCATCCGCTCCCGCTCCGATTTGCCCGACGCATTCTATCGCCGAGGGATTGCGAAGATTAAATTGGGCGATTTCGCCGGCGCAGTTCCGGATTTAGAGCACGTCGTGTCACGCGAGCCAAAGTACGATTCGAACCGAGCGGCCGCATTGCTTGCACACGCGTATGCCAACACTGGAGAATCAGAGAGAGCCGACGTGCTGTTTCAGCAAGTGACGCAACGTTCGACTTTGTCTGAGACCTATTACCACTATGCGAGCTTCCTCGCTTCTCAGGGCCGCACCGACGAAGCACGCGAATGGACCCGGAAGATCTTGGCAAAGAAAGCCACAATGCCGAACTACTTGCGGCGCCAGGAGAGGCCGTGGTTTCGACGAGCCAGCGGATTGTTGAAGCAGTTGGGAGCCGGCTAAAGCCGGTGCCTACTTGAGTTCGATCTGGATTTCTTCCGCCGTCATAACTCAGAAGCCCAGATTACCGAAGTTTGGCGTTTTGCCGTTTTTGATGTCCGCGATCCACATTTGGAGCACGTTCTCACCACTCGGCCAGAGCGATAAGCAGCTGTCGAGATACTGAAGTACAGCCTCGCGTTCGCCCTGCTCCAGGAGTTCTTTCGCAAGCACCATTGTCGGTCCTGACAGCGATACTTGCTTTTCCGCTTGCGGCTTCGAAGAATCCAGCAGGTATTGTCGGGCTCCGGGCATATCTCCCGAGCGAATCGCTACACGGCCCAATATCGTATTCGCGCGCTGCGGGGCTGTGCGATCCTTCCCGTGCAGGTAAATTTTTGCAAGCTCCGCCGCACTCGTGAAGTCGCCCATTTTGAATGCGGCTTGCGCCATCTCTCCGGCTAGTGCCTCACGGGCCGTGGGATTTCGTGTGAGTGCAAGAACTCGCGTGTAGGCTTCGCGGGCGCGCGGGGCGGGATCGTCGATGTGTTGGCCGGGAATGCCAAACATGCGGTACAACTGCGCTAGTTCGTTGGGCCATTCTGGATTGCCCGGTTCTTTCTCGGAAATGCGGTGAATGAGCCGATCGGCTTCCGCGGGATCTTTTCCAAAAAAGAATTTTTCTGCGTTTTTCAGAACTGCGAGATCGTCTTCATGCGATTGCAGGTTCTTCCTCCAGAGGCGAAGGATTTCAGCATTGCCTTGGATGTCATCCGGAAGATCGCGAAGACTTGGCTCCGCAGTCGCGGGATGTTCGGGATGATTTTCAATCATCCACAGCACGTGGGCGCGCAATCGCGTACGGTCCAAGGATGTCTTTCCGTTCGCACTGTAGTACCCGATGAGAACCACGCGTTCGTCCATCTTTTCCGGTGTTTTCTGCACGGTGCTTTCGAGTTCCTCGGCCTTCGGTTTGGATACAGTCTTTCCTGAGTAGAGCAACAGAATTGCTCGAACCGATTCCGGCTGCCATAATCCCAACGCATCTAGCCCGTTCGAAATGTTGCTCGATTGCCGCGGATGCCGCTGCTGCAATTCCCGGCCGAACGAATACCGGTTCACGCTCGCGGCGAGTGCAAGAAAGAGAATGCATCGAAATGTGGCTCTTAACATGTACGACCGATCTCGAATCGCGACCGGCTAAAGCCGGTGCCTACAAATATTCTATCGGAGGAGCAAGTGAGGATGCACCGACCTTTGTTGATCCTTCTCCTAGCGACGTGCGTTAGTTGTAACACGACGAGGCAGGCAACGACGACAATTACGAGCAGCGCCGCGGATTTCGATAAGCTGACCGACGATCTGCTTTATGGCGCGTTGGCGCTGTCTCCCGTCGCGGCGACTCAGACTGGATACCACGAGCACAACGGCGTGCCGCTCGATGAGATGCTGGATGACTACAGCCAAACCGGCATCGAGGGCCAGCGGAAGTTCTATGACGGAATCCAGTCGCGCGTGAATTCTTTGAATACGGCGACGCTCGACAAACAACAACAGGCCGATCTGGAAATAATCAAAAACCAGCTCAATCTGCAATTACTCGAGCTGAACACAATTCAAAGCTTCAAACACAATCCGACTCTGTACGTGGAGCTCGCAGGCAATGC
>QHXA01000177.1 GCA_003222755.1 Acidobacteriota bacterium | reverse complement strand
CGACTGCGGGATAGCCGCGTTGGATGCGGGCGTCATCGGTAACCTCGTTTAAGGTCAACCCAGCTCCGAGCACCACTTCTTCTTTCAGTTTGCCCTTGATTCTGCGGAGCTCTTTGAGTTGCGCCAGTCCGATAACGATCTTCGGCGTTTGCTGCCGGCGTTTCATGTTGGGGTACAGGTCCGTACCGCCGGTCACGAACATGGCATCCGGCCCGCTGTCGGCCATCATGCGGACCGCATCGTTCAGCGACCTGGGCTGGAGATAACGGAATTTTGGAAGTCTTAACATTGAGTATTACCTATTGTGGGGAAGATCGGGAATTTTGAAATTGGACGAATCCTGCATCTCAAATTCGAAATCCGAAATCTCAGACTAGTCCAATTTGATATTTCGGATTTCGAATTTGAGATGCAGGATTCGTTTAATTTTCAATTTTTTGATTTCTCCTACCTTCGGCCCAAAGCCGGCTCGGGTTCGAGTGCCTTGCCGTCCCCGCCTTGAAATGGTGTCGGTACGATCATCGCCGGCGGCATTTCACATTGCGGGAACACGGTGGGGCCATATCGCCCTTCCTGTCCCTTCGCTTTTGCTCGGATCGCCTTCAGCACTTTGTCGGGTGTGATCGGAATCTCATCAATGCGAACTCCTACCGCGTCGTAGATTGCGTTCGCAATAGCCGGTGGAACGGGCAACTGCGGACCCTGTCCGGCTTCCTTCGCGCCAAACGGGCCATTGGGGTCTCGACTCTCGACCAGATAAGTAATGACGTCGCACATCTCCAAAGTGGTTGGGCTCTTGTATTCCAGGAACGAAGGAAATTTGTGAACCATGTTGCGGTTGCCCCGGTACGTCATCTCCTCCATGAGCGCCTCTCCGAGACCCATGTAGACACAACCTTCGATCTGTCCGACGACCAGCACGGGATTGATGGCCTGGCCAATGTCATGTGCGATCCAGATGCGCGGAACCACAACGATTCCGGTTTCTGGATTGACCTCCACTTCCGCAACCGACGCCGTACAACTGAAAGCCGGAGATGGACCGATGGTGGACCCCTTGTACTTTCCCGGTGCAGCGGGCGGCTTGTAGGACCCGGTCGTACCGAGTGTGCCGAATTTCTCCTCAGCGAGCCACACGGCGTCGACGAAACTCATTCCTCTTTCCGGATTCTCTGTATCGAAAACGCGACGATTCGCAAAAGCTAGCCTGTTGCCTGGAACCTCCAGCTTTTCAGAAACCGCCTGACGCAGTATTTCTCGGGCTCGTTCGGCTGCCTGGATGGCCGCATTACCAGTCATGAGGGTCACGCGGCTGGAGTAGCTGCCGAGATCTACGGGGGTGAGATCGGTGTCCCCGGTGACTACTTTTATGTCGAAGGGATCAATTCCCAAAACCTCGGCGACAATATAGGCAAGGATGGAATCGGACCCCTGCCCAATCTCGACGGAACCACAAAACACGCACACGCCTCCGCTGCGATCGAGTTTCAGTTGCACGCCCGAGTGCGGCATTTTGTTGTAGTAGATCGGAGTTTGTGTGCCGGTCATATAAGCGCTGCACGCGATCCCGATCCCTTTCCCGTAAGGCAGCTTTCGAAACTTCTCCTTCCAACCGGAGCCTGCCACGACCTTATCGATACACTCCCGTAAAGCCAGAGTACCGATGCGAATCCAATTCGCTGTCACTGAATTGGGCGGCACCAGTTGCTGCTTTCGCATCTCTGCGGGGTCAAGCCCCAACTGGTCGGCGATCCTGTCCATTTGAATTTCCTGGGCCCAGCGTGGCTGAGGAGTTCCATGGCCGCGCTTCGGGCCACATGGAGCTTTGTTCGTGAATACTCGAACCGCTTCAAACCGGTAATGCGGCAACTTGTATGTCGTTGGCTGAAGTATGCCGGTATAAAAGGTGCTGGCTACGCCATGGCCCCCATAGGCTCCTCCATCGAGGATCGTGCGATGGTGCATAGCGGTGATGGAGCCGTCCTTTTTGAAGCCAGTCTTCGTCTTCATCAAGACGGGATGCCGGCCACGATGGCAGTAGAAGACTTCCTCGCGCGTTAAACAGATCTTCACAGGACGCCCCGTGATCATCGCGAGTTTGGAGACCACGATCTCGTGATTGAACGGGTCGCATTTACCTCCGAACCCTCCTCCATTGGGGGTGGCAATGACGCGGATGTGACTGGTCGGGAGGTGAAGCACTTTTGCCAAGTGGCGATGTAAATAGTGCATGTCCTGCGTGGAAGTCCACAAAGTGAGCTTACCGTCATGGCTGAACTGGGCCAGGCTGGCATGTTGTTCCAAAGCGAGGTGAGTGCTGCCCTCGTAGAACATGATGTCTTCGCGAACGAAATCGGCCTCGGCGAAGCCTGCTTCCACATTGCCGAATTCATACGCTTGCCTGCGATGGATATTGCCAAGCTCGCCATACTCGTGGACACGCGGCTCAGAGATTTCGAAAGCGTCTTTTATGGAAGTAATTGTCGGAAGGAGTTCGTACTCAACGTCGATCAGGTCCAACGCTTCCGTTGCCACATCCTCATCCACCGCCGCGATGGCAGCTACTGGATCTCCCACCATTCGCACTCTGTCTAGTGCCAGAGCATGTTCATCCTCGCTGACCGGAAGAGCACCGAAAGTGGTCGGCAGATCTTTTCCAAGAAGCACAGCCTCGACGCCGGGATAAGCTTCCGCTTTCGAAGTGTCGATCTTCACAATGCGAGCGTGCGCGACTGTGCTGCGCAACAGCTTCGTGTGCAGCATGCGCGGAAGCACCAGGTCGTCGGCATACTTCAATTCGCCCGTGCACTTCACTTTGGCGTCTACCTTGTGATACGGCTTTCCAATAACGTTCAAACCATTCCGCTTGCCTCCGTTATTCCCAGCCATAAATGCTCTCCTTGGCGGGTTCGGCCGCCTCGCCCGCTATTCGGGCAGCGGCCAGTTCCACCGCTTCGTATATCTTGATGTAACCGGTGCAACGGCAAAGGTTGCCGGCCAACGCTTCTTTGATTTCGTCTCGCGACGGCCGAGGAGCATTCTCTAGCAGCGCCTTTGCGGTCAGGAGAATTCCCGGAGTGCAATATCCACATTGAGCCGCTCCCAACTCGGCAAATGCTTGCTGCAACGGATGGAGATTGGTTCCTTGTGCCATACCTTCGACGGTGGTGACTTCATGTCCTTCCAATGCAACTCCGAGCGCCAGACAGGAAAGCACAGGCCGGCCATCCACCAGCACAGCACAGCATCCGCACTCGCCCAGTTCGCAGCCGTGCTTGGTACCGGTGAGCTGCAAGTCTTCGCGAAGCACTTCCAGAAGCGTTTTATGCGGGGCAAAGGCGACTTCCACGTGTTCGCCATTAACCCGCAAGCTGATATGTGCTTTCTCTAGCTTAGGTTTGGCCTTTTTTCGAATTTCTTTCATAAGCGTTAAGAGTTTTACCACGGTTTGACAACCGAGGGCCATAGGCTCTGATCCCTGCGGCCCCTGCGTGCTATTCTGGGCGCATGCCGGAACGCGAAAGTCTCGAAGTTGATGTGTTGGTTGTCGGAGGCGGACCTGCGGGCCTCGCGGCAGCATATCATCTTCGCAAACTGAATAAAGATCTCTCGGTCGCCGTTCTTGAAAAGGGCAAGGAGATCGGCGCGCATATCATTTCCGGCGCCGTCATGGATCCGCGGGGCATCAATGAACTGATGCCGGATTGGAAGCAGAAGGGTGCGCCGGTCGAAAAGCCCGTCGAAGAGGACCATGTTCTCTATCTAACCAAGACCCGCAAATTCGGACTTCCTATCGTCCCGCCACCGCTCCAGAATCACGGAAATTACATCATCTCGCTGAATAAATTCACTCGTTGGTTTGGCGAGCAAGTCGAGCAAAGCGGCGTTGATATTTTTGCCGGCTTTGCCGGTGCAGAACTCCTTTTAGAAGATGGCAACGTAACCGGCGTTCGAACAGGCGATAAAGGCATCGACAAGCAAGGCAACAAAAAGGGCAACTTCGAACCGGGTATCGACATCCGGGCCAAGATCACCATTCTTGCTGAGGGCGCACGCGGCTCGCTGACAAAGCAGCTCGTCAAGAGATTCAATCTCGACAAAGATCGAAATCCGCAAGTCTACGCGGTTGGAGTGAAAGAAGTCTGGGATGTTCCGAAGGAGAAGAGGACCGGCGGCCGTGTGATTCATACGATGGGCTGGCCGCTTCGCAATGAGGAATTCGGAGGCGGATTTATTTACAACATGTCCGATGGCCGGGTCTCGATCGGATTCGTCGTCGGACTGGACTATCTCGATCCGCTTCTGGATCCGCATCACCGATTTCAGGAGTTCAAAACGCATCCTTATATACGGACGATCCTGGAAGGCGGCACGCTTTATTCCTATGGCGCCAAAACTATTCCCGAAGGTGGGTATTGGGCGCAGCCGCAATATTACTTCAATGGCGGTTTGATTATTGGGGATGCCGCCGGGTTCCTCAATTCGATGCGCCTGAAGGGGATTCATCTCGCTTTCAAAACTGGAATGCTCGCCGCGCAAGCTGCTTTCGAGTCACTCGAGGCAAACGATGTTTCGGCAAACAAGCTGAAACGATTTGAGGAGCTGGTGGAGAAGAGCTGGGTCAAAGAAGAACTCTGGAAGGTCCGGAATTTCCACCAGAGCTTTGAACACGGCTTCTTCGCAGGAATGATTCACACCGGCCTTCAGATGGTAACCG
>QHXA01000161.1:22007-22962 GCA_003222755.1 Acidobacteriota bacterium | reverse complement strand
GTTGATTGGTTCTTTTTCTGTTTTTTGAAGAAACGTGTCGATACGTGAAGCGTAAGGTCTTTCTCTTCTCGGAATGGACCACAATGCTCGACTTGATCGAACCTCTCCTGAAGAAGCGCGGCCTTCCCTTCGTCCGTCTTGATGGTTCGGTGCCGCAAAAACTGCGACAGGGGCTGGGAGCCTACCATATGAAACTGTAGAGCGCCCGTTTCTGCGTAGCCGCCCAGAGCAAGTGTTCTTCGTCCTTACGCTCGCGCACTCCTAATTTCAAGCGGGCGTAGGTTGTGTCGATTTCAACATGCGGGGGGAAACGCTTAAATAAGGAAGTGACCTATTTTCAAATGATGGGGCGATACTTGCGTGCTCGCTCTTATTCCGTTCTTTACATAGTCGGCGATGGGCCTCATTCTTCATACATCGGCGTTCTTTCACAAACCATTTTTGTCATTAATGCGAAGAGGACGTTGTGCATCAAATCGTGTATGCTTCGCGAATACAAAAGGGGGGCAATATGGGTTTGAAGGCTGCCTTAACGACGATCATGGCTCTCGGCGTTCTGGTGGGGGTGTCGCTTCCGCCTCGAGGGTGGTCCCAGAATCCACAAGCCCGGCGGGTTGTTGCGGTTCGGGCCGGCCGGATGTTCGATCCAAAATCCGGGACGAATTTGCCCGATCAAGTAGTGCTCATTCAGGGCGAGCGGATTACCGATGTCGGACCAGCGGGTCGTGTTAAGGTTCCGGCTGGCGCCACGGTGATCGACCTGAGCAGGGCAACCGTACTGCCGGGGCTGATCGATGGGCACGTCCACCTCACCGATGGCAAAGGAGATCAGCGGCAGCAGGCGATCCACAGCGCCACTGAGAGTTTGAAAGCCGGCTACACCACGCTCGTCACGCAGGGTTCGCACGGTGGCAACTACGCCGATGTCGAGTTAAAAAGGGAAATCGACAGCGGC
>QHXA01000161.1:21355-21828 GCA_003222755.1 Acidobacteriota bacterium | reverse complement strand
ACACTCGACGAACTGAAGGCCGCCGTGGACGAGGCGCACAAGCACGGGATGTTCGTGGCGACCCATTCGTACGGGGGCCCCGGTCTCAAGTGGGCAATAGACGCAGGCGTTGACGATATCCAACACGCCCTGTCTGCCGATGATGCGGACATTAAAGCGCTAAGACAGAAAAACCTTCCCGTCACCGCGACGATTCTGGATCTTCGCCAGGATGAACCGGGAGATCTGAAGAAGTTCGCCCCCTACAGCAAGTGGCGGCTCGCGCCGCAGACTTGGAAGAAAATGATGGTCGCTGGTATTCGTCTCGGTTATGGGAGCGGCGCCACGCCGGTCACGAATGGCCAGGGCCGGATCTTCAACACGGCCTGCCAATGCTCACACGGCGTGCAATCGGAAATGTTCCCCATTTTCGTACAGTGGGGAGCAACGCCTGTCTATGCGCTACGCATGGCCACAACTGTGAACGCAGAGAT
>QHXA01000161.1:15489-21215 GCA_003222755.1 Acidobacteriota bacterium | reverse complement strand
AATGAACTGACGGCTGCGCCGTCCCGGACCTCGTCCGCGCAGGCAAAATGATTCGGGAAGTTACGAACCCTGCGAGTGGCATCCTTCGGTTGAATCCGACGACGCCCATCCACATGTAAAAACGAGGATGGGCGTTGTAGGCTCTGGAAGGAAGCCCGGATGGAGCGGCTGGCCGTTTCGTCATCGGGCCTTCTCTTGGACCATCTTAATGTCCGTCATGCGACACCCCCATTTGCAGAGTCGGCCGGACAAACGCTTGCCAGCGGGGGCGTAGCACGCGGTTCCACCACATGATCGCGCCGGTCACAAACATCGCCGCTGGGGCCAGTCCGAATACCGCCCAAATCGCCTTCGTCGTCTGATCGCAGAGTCCGGGGCCGCTACAAGGAATCCCGATGCCGTTAATGCGGCCGAAATGCAAGTAGGCGAGCCAATAGATGACTTGATCGACGGTGCGGATCCCGGCATTGGCGTCGGTCGGAGGCTCGATCCGGTCGGCGAGGTCCTGAAACGGCTGCGGGTTCCCGAGGTAAGCCCCGCTTAACCCAAACAACACGATGAAGCCAAGGGTCCAGAAGCCGATCATGCTGTGCAGATCCCACGTGAAGCGCCGCCACCCGACATTCCTGTGAACGATCAGGCTTCGTCGCCATGCCTTGATCCCTGGCCACCACACGACGATTCCCGTGGATGCGAGGACGATAAGCAGGAGCGCGCCGATACCATTGATGCTGCGACCCGTGTTCCCGGCGAACAGATCGTCGTGCAACTCGAGGAGCTTGGAAACGAGCCGGAGTCCGAGCGGCGTCGAAGCGCCGAGATCTTTGCTCGTGTACGGATCGAATAAGCGATCTTTACGACCGGTGCGGCCGTTGAGGGAAATACTGACGGCTTGATCGGGGTTCTGTCCGCGACTGACCTCGATGATCGTGTATCCGGGATACGCGCGTGTTGCTGCCGCCTTTAATTCGTCATCGCTTAACTGTGGGCCCGACTGGGCCACGATGATCGGATCGCGGGTCGCGGCCGTGTAGAGCTCATTGCGGTAGACGACAATGCTGCCGGTCACGCTGACCAGGAGCACATACAGGCCGACCCCGATTCCGCTCCACATGTGAAGCTGGAAGGTGGCCTTGCGCACCCACGTAGTCTGCGGGTGCGAAATCCATCGCTGCCAATGCGTCATGTATCCATTCCAGATTGATGATGTCCGGGCATTGCGCCGTTGTCCTCCCCATCCTTCTTGAAACGCGTATCCGCAGTTGAGATTCTAGACCGGATGAGAATTGTGGACTGTCAAAAAACACGACGACTGTGGCTTTGCTCCTGCGGTTGTGGCCGCTTCATTTTCGGATTTGTACCCGCTGAAATAGAGGGCGGAGGAAGGAAAACAAACGCATATGAGGGTAGGCCCTCCGCATGTAATCGGGCGTATGAGGCTAAGGAACTTGCAATCCAGGATTATACGTGATTGCCGGGCTGATCCAGTTCGCGGAGATAGTCGAAGCTGTAGATGCCGGTCCGGTGCCCGTCGCTCCATTCGAACTGAAGAGCGTACTGGCCGACGAGTTCGATTTTTCGGAATTCCAAATCGTCAGGAATGTGAATCGGCAGGACGACGCGGATGCCGGTCATCTCATCCTTGCATGAAGCGCAGGGACACATACCGCGAAGGCGCGGAGCAAGGTAATGGCTTTCTTTGCCATCGGCCCAGATGATCATTAGCTCGCCTGGGCTGAGTTTCTTAATTTTTGTTGGGGTACTGGCTTTCACTCGACCTCGAGAACCGGCGCCTCGAAGCTACGGATGCTGACTTGCGCGGCCACTTTTTCCGCGATCGATCGCAGCGTGCGAGCGCTCGGCGCATTCGGCTGCGCAATCACGATCGGCTGGCCAATGTCAGACTGCGTGCGGATCGCCAGATCGACGAGCGGGACTTCCCCAAGAAATGGAATACCTAATTGCTCCGCTGCCCGGCTGCCGCCGCCCTGCCCGAAGATGTAGTCCTGTGAATTGCAATGCGGGCATACGTAGTAGCTCATATTTTCAACGATGCCCAGGATCGGGACGCGCGTCTGCTGGAACATCCGCAACGTCTTCATCGAAATTCGAAGGCCAACGTCTTGCGGGGTTGAAACGATCACTGCACCCGTGAGGGGAACGGCCTGAGCCAACGTGAGATGCACGTCTCCGGTGCCCGGTGGAAGGTCAACCACTAAGTAATCGAGTTCGCCCCAATCAACGTCGAACAAGCATTGCTGAAGCGCTTTGTGGGCCATCGGTCCGCGCCAGATCAGCGGCTGGTCGGACTTCACGAGCAGACCCATCGAGATGAACTTCAAGCCGGCCGCTTCCTGTGGAATCATCCGATTCCCAACAGATTTCGGCGGCTGATCCACACCGAGCATGATAGGAGTCGTCGGACCGTAAATGTCTCCGTCCAGCAAGCCAATCCGAGCGCCCGCCGCCGCAAGCGCAGCGGCGATATTGACGGCGATCGTGGACTTTCCGACTCCGCCTTTTCCGCTGCCCACCGCAACGATATTGCGCACGCTGGAAAGAGCCGTCTTATCAAGTTGTGGCGCCTGCCGCACTTCGCTGGTCATCTTTACGTCGACACTCTCGACACCGGGCAAACTCTTCACGAGGGCGACCGCCTCATCCCGCATCTGATCTTTCACGGGGCACGCAGGCGTGGTGAGATTCAAGTCGAAGGAAACTTTCCCCGTTTCGATCTTCAAGTTACGGATGAAACCGAGCGACACAATGTCCTTGCGCAAATCGGGGTCCTGAACGCGCCTCAAGATACCCAGAACCTGCTCGTCCGTAACGGCGGCATTTTTATCATCCTTATTCCAAAAAGCCATACACCTCAGTCCCTCTCGTGGGATCTCTTTAACCTTTCGATTGTAGCAGAGTAGAACGCGCTCGGCGCCCCTACAGCATGAAAAACTCGGAGCAAACGGCGCTGTCAAAGCCGAGAAATACAGGCTCAGGAATGAGCTTCACGCCAAATCTGTCATAGACCCGGTCCCGGATTTCGCGCGCCAATCGCAGAATGTCTTCGGCGTCGGCTCCGCCTCGATTGACCAGAGCAAGCGTGTGCTTCGTGGAGAGACCCGCCGGTCCAAGCGAATAGCCTTTCGAAAATCCGGCGTGCTCAATCAACCATGCTGCGGCGGTTTTTACTTTGCCGGGAGCCGCAGGATAACGCGGGATACCTGCCCCTGCGCGCAATTGGAGGTTTGCAAACTCTCCCTCACTGATGATCGGATTCTTGAAAAAGGATCCTGCGCTCCTGCAATCCGGATCGCCCTCGACTAACAGCATCGCTTTGCGCGCACGGATCCGGCGCACAGCCGCGCGAACTTCCGCGAGCGTGGGCGTCGAAGACTTGTCTTCGAATTCACGCTGAACATCATGATAGCGAATCGATGGTGTGCCATGATTCCTGAGCGAGTACGCGACTCGAAGAACAATGTAACGATCCTTTGCCGTCGTGTTGAAGAGACTCGCGCGATACGTGAACCGGCATTCGTCGCGCGAAAGTTCGACCACCGAGTCCGTGTGTCGGTCGTATGCGCGAACGTTCGTTAGCACGTCCGAGACTTCCTGTCCGTATGCCCCAACGTTCTGCACGGGCGTTCCGCCAACGGATCCTGGGATGCCGCTCAAGCATTCGATCCCGGCCAGATCACGTTCGACGCACAAGGCAACGAGGCGATCCCATTCCTCACCCGCGCCTGCGCGCACGATCGTTGTGTGTCGATCGGATTCCCACTCGAGACCCGCGATATCGACCTTTATTACTACTCCCGAAAAGCCGGTATCCGCGACAAGCAGATTCGAACCGCCCCCAAGGACGAACGATGGCAGATTTTTTTGTTTCGCAAAGCAAATGGCGTCGTGGACTGTTTCTTCGGTAGGTACATCGATGAAATATCGCGCCCGCCCGCCGATACGAAACGTTGTCAATGGCGCCAGCGGAACGTTCTCGTGGATGAGTGCTTTCACCGCCGTTTCAGTTTAACATTGTGCCCGTGCGGAAACTTCGCGCGCTCGCGCTTGTCATCTTAGCCTTCGTTGTCACAGCCCAGGCGCAAACCCAGACCCAACGGCAACCCGCGCCTGTAATGAGCGCTGCCGGCGCAGACTGGCTCACGCGTCCCGAGCGAATAAAAGAGGAAGATCCGGACCGCATGCTCGCCGCCCTCGATATCAAGAAAGGTTCGGTTGTTGCAGATATCGGGGCTGGCGTGGGCTATCACGTTTGGCGGCTGGCCGGGATTGTCGGTCCGAGTGGTAAGGTCATCGCCGAAGACATTCAAGAAGGAATGGTTCGGCTTCTCAAGAAGAACATCGAGGACCGGAAACTAAGGAATGTCGAGATCATCCTGGGAACACCGACTGACCCGAAGCTGCCGGCGAACTCGGCAGATCTAGTCTTGATGGTGGACGTTTATCACGAATTCTCGGAACCGGTCATAATGATGCAGCACATCCAGAACGCGCTGAAGCCGAATGGGCGCGTCGTGCTCGTCGAGTTCCGGAAAGAGGATCCGAGCGTCCCGATACAGCCGCTTCACAAAATGTCAGTTCAGGACGTCCGCTCGGAACTCGAGCCGTTGGGTTTCAGATTCCAGCAATCGCTCGAGTTTCTACCGTGGCAGCACATCCTGATTTTCACTGGTAAATGAAATCAGCACGGCCGAATGAACCTCCAAGTTGCCGTACTTATTGCGTATTCCGCCCTTTTCATCGGCTTCGGTTTGTTCATATCTCGCCGGGTGAAGAAAGCCGACGATTTTCTGGTTGCCGGACGAAGCCTTAGCCCAGGGCTGCTGGCGACGACATTTCTAGCCGCCAACATTGGTGCGGGCTCGACGGTCGGCGCGACCGGGCTCGGCTACGTGTACGGCTTGGGCGCTTGGTGGTGGGTCGGGTGCGCCGGCATCGGCTCGTTAATCTTGGCGAATACCGTCGGGCCAAAGATCTGGTCACTGGCCGCGAAACACGGCTGGCGCACGGTTGGCGATTTTCTGGAGCATCGCTATAACCGTTCGGTTCGTGGTTTGGTTGCGGTTCTCCTCTGGTTGGGTACGCTGATGATCCTCGCCGGGCAATTGATTGCAATCTCTCAAATCCTCGAAGTGGTGGCCGGCCTGCCGAAATGGCAAGGCTGCCTGATTGGCGGCGTCGTGGTCACCAGTTACTTCGCGGCGGGAGGTTTGCTGACATCGGCGTGGGTGAATTTGATCCAGCTCACAGTCAAATTCACGGGCTTTGTTCTTGCTGTGCCGTTCGGTCTCGCCGCGATCGGAGGATGGTCCGCTTTGCGACCGGCGTTCGATGCCTCATCGTCGCTCGGCGCTCGAGGTGTGTTGTCTTATGTGGCAATACTCGTCCCTTCGTTCATCATCTCGCCGGGATTGATTCAAAAACTGTACGGAGCTCGTGATGCACATGCGGTGCGAGTCGGCGTGAACTGGAACGCATTCGGCTTGATGGCGTTCGCCTTCGCTCCGGCGATTCTCGGCGCGATTGCTCATGTGCGGTTTCCTGGATTGGCCAATCGGGAACTGGCGTTGCCTAGCGTCATGACGAAGCTGATGCCGCCGTGGCTCGGTCTGCTGACGCTGGCAGCTGTGTTCTCGGCCGAACTAAGCGCAAGTGATGCGATCCTCTTCATGCTGTCGAGTTCCCTCAGCGTCGATTTATACAAAACG
>QHXA01000161.1:11276-15483 GCA_003222755.1 Acidobacteriota bacterium | reverse complement strand
TTGGGCGGATGACGGCAGTGATTGGAGCATTCTTCGGTGTGTTGTTGGCCGTCGTGCTGCCCTCCATCATCTCGGCGCTTCAGATCTTCTACACGTTGATGGCGGTTGCGCTCTCGGCGCCTCTGATCGTCGGCCTGTATTCCCGGCGGCCAACGGCGGCCCGCGCAATTGTGGCGATCGTCGCCTCGGTGGCTGTCACGGCTTTCACCCAGTCCGCGCCGATAGGAATTCTCGCAGGGTTCGTGATAATGATTACGCGATGAATCGTCGGAGTTTCCTTGCGATGCTAGCTGTACGGGCGCTCTACCAGCGCCCCGGCGGCAGACTGCCCTCCCCGTCCGAGGGGTTCATTACCGACGTTGCCGGAATTAAAGTCGGCCACTTCACGGAGTCCCGAAGACCCACCGGCTGCACCGTCGTTCTTTACGAGCGCGGCGCTGTTGCGGGTGTGGATGTGCGGGGATCCGCGCCTGGTACGCGAGAGACGGATCTGTTGAAACCCACGAATCTGGTGGACAAAGTGAATGCCATCGTCCTCTCGGGAGGAAGCGCGTTCGGTTTGGAAGCTGCGACGGGCGTAATGCGGTATCTCGAAGAGCATGATGCCGGTTATCCGACGAGTCCCGATTGTGCCGGCCGCGATTCTATACGACCTCAATGTCGGCGACGGGAAGATCCGCCCCAATGCGGACGCGGGCTTCAAAGCCTGCATGAATGCAAGGGCTGGACCTGTTGAGGAAGGCAGTGTTGGCGCAGGAGCCGGCGCCACCGTTGGAAAAATCGGCGGCGGGCGGCCGATGAAGGGGGGCATCGGCACCTCGAGCATCAAGCTCGCTAATGGATTCATTGTTGGCGCAATCGTCGCCGTGAATTGCGTGGGCGATGTCGTTGATCCGAAAACCGGGAAGATCGTTGCCGGCGCGCGGACTCCGGATGGCAAAGCGTTCGTCAATATTATTGAGTCGTATCGGTCCGGCCGCGGAGTCGCTTCGCCGGGCCAGAACACCACGATTGGCGTCGTCGCCACAAATGCTCGTTTTGACAAAACTCAAATGACGAAAATTGCTGAAATGTCCCATGACGGAATGGCCCGGGCCATTAATCCTACCCATACTCCTTCAGATGGCGACACGTTGTTCGCCATTACCACCGGTACCTCCACTGTAACTGCAAATCTCACTGCGATAGGCGCACTGGCTGCAGAAGCGGTATCGGAAGCAATTCTGCGGGCCGTCATGAAGGCAAAGTCGGTCCCCGGATTCCCCAGCTATAGCGACATTGCGAAGTAACCGAGCTGGCTGTAAGCGCACCGCGGAGCGGTGCTAGGAAATTAGCCAGAGGTAACGCTAAACCCCGGCTAATTTCCTGACACGCCTTCGGCGTGCGCAAAATGGACAAACTTGAATCGGCGGTCAACCGTCATTCCGCGCGACCGAACAAGCCCGCCTTATACAGACGTTCATCCATGTACATCCGTGAACCGGCGCCGTTGAAGATCGGCGTGTGTTTGATTTCGCAGAGATACTCGGGAATCGCCCAGAGTGGCTTATCGGAATTCATCCAGTTGATTGCATCAAACCGGGCCAGGTTCACAGGACGCGAGTAGGCGCGGAGAGTCTTTTCTCCCCGCAGGTTGTAGTAATGCTCGAAATACGACAGCACCAATTCCCGCAGCGTGCGGTAAACCGGTGAGCGAAACCGCAAACCTGCGTAGTTGGATTTCGCGATCGCTCCCCAACACGCATTCGTGCGATACACCGCAATCACATGATCGTCATCACGAACCGCCTCCAGGTCCAGGATCAGCGGCGGATGACCGTTCACGCGCAGCGCTGCGGCTGCAAACAGCGCACCTTCGAAGCAATGCGCCGTGTTGTATTCAATCACCAGGCGGGGCGAGCGGCAGGTCTCACCCTCCTTTTCTTTGTGGTAAGGAAGGTCATCCAGATATGTCTGAATTTTCTCTGGAGTGGAGAGCTTACGTAGAACGTTATGCATTTTCGATGATCTTCCGAATCGCATCCGGAATCGGCGTCGACTTGAACCGCTCAGCATCTACGCACACCACGGTGACGTATCCGGCGGCGAGCCTTTCGCTGCTGATGTCATCGACAACTTCGAAATCGTAACGAATTGTCTTTTCGCGTTGAATCTGAGGGCTCAACTGCACACGAATTGCAGCACCATGCCGTATCGGTTTTGAAAATTTTGAGAACGCCTCGACGCGAGGCATCCAGACATGGTGTTCCTCGATGAGGGAATGCCGTTCTTTTCCGGCGGCGCGAAACAATTCTTCCTCAGCCTGTTCAATGAATCGAAAGAAATGGGGGTAGTAAACAATGCCGGCCGGGTCCGCGTCGGCCCAATAGGTTTGGAATCGAGCTTCGAACATCAAGGGATTTTAGCACCTCACCGTGACAAAAATGGGCGACCTCTCACGAAGCGGAATTCCAATGAAACGCGATGGTATGCTGTTTCGCACGAGGGCCGCATCTCAGAGGTCACGAGCGTATGAAGCGAGCAGCACTACTACTGTTCTTTCTGGCGGTGCCGCTGTTCGCGCAGCAAAAGGCAACGACCACACAAAATCCACTCGACAAGCTCCACGACCAGGCCAAAGCAGTGTTCGAGCGCGCCGGAGTTCCGTTTTCCGAAGAACAAGAGAAGTCCGTCGCACTGATGATTGAGGATCGGCGCCAGGCTTCCGAGGAACTCTTTGGGCAGTTGATGGACTTTCGAGGAGGTCCCGTTCAGGGTCAGCAGCAGGATCGAGCTGTCGCGGCCATCAAGTGGATGCACGACGAGTTCAGAAAACAGCTGCGCGAATATCTGACCGAACAGCAAGTCCCAGTCTGGGAGGGCTACGAGTCCAGTGATGGCGTCCGTGCGTTAGAAGAACTCATCAAAGAACTTACGGGCGCGAATGCACCGAAGCAACAGACACAGTTCATCCGCATCATCAACAATTCATTCACGGCCGAACAGGGTTATTTCAGCGGGCAAGCCGTGAACACCGACGTCATTCAGCGCGCGGGCATCGGCGCGTTCCACGGCAATTTTGGATTTCAGTTCAAGGATGAATCGCTGAACGCGCGAAATCCTTTCGCTCCCAACAAACCGTCGTACCAAGAGCGGCAAACGAATTTCAATTTCAGCGGGCCAGTCATCCGCAACAGACTGACGGCAAATATCAACGGCAACCATGTCCTGCGTGAAAATGTCGGCACGGTGCACGCGATCACGCCGGAAGGGCCGTTCGATCTGGGGATCGTGAATCCCTTCACCAGTCGGTTCGTCGGCGCCAGCGCCAACTACCAGATCTCGGATGTGCATTCCTTCGTCGTCGGCGTGAATTATCAGACCAACATACGGAAAAACCAGGGTGTCGGCGGATTTAATATGCCCGAGCGAGCCTCGAACGGCCGGGGAAATTTTCACAACATCAATGTGACCGAAATTGCGGTTTTGTCCGATAAGACGCTTTATCGCACGAATGTGAATTTCTGGAGTGACAGCGACCAGACCAAGCCTGCAAAACAGGCGATTACGATCGACGTCTTAGGCGCGTTCGGCGCAGGTGGCGCGCCATACCGCGGCGAAAACAGCCGGCGCGGGTACTACCTGAGCAATCTTTTTTCACATGCCGGCCAGAAGGTGACGTTTAAAGCAGGCTTCGACGGGGGATACAGAAAATCTCGGACGATTTCCGAAGACAACTTCTTGGGCTCGTTCACTTTCTCGGATCTGGATGCTTTCCACGAAGGCATCGCGACCACATATCGAGTCACACGCGGGAACCCGCTGCTGCTGAACAGACAATTCGAAATGTCGACGTTTGTCGAGAGTGATATCAAAGTAAACCAGCGGCTGACCACAATGTTCGGCGTTCGTTACGATCACCAGACCAATTTGCGCGATCACAACAACGCTGCGCCGCGGATCGGATTCGCCTATGCGGCCGGACGCTCTACGGTCGTTCGCGGCGGCATGGGAATTTATTACGATCGGCTGTGGGACTGGATCGTCGAAACTGTGAAACGCGGCGATGGCAACCGTCAATATGAGATCGTCGTCAACAATGCGCCTTATCCGGAGCCGTTTCAAGCCGGCACAGCAACGATAAATCCCCCAACATCGGTCCGTATTAATGATCCAAATCTCGTCGCACCCTACAACATCATCTCGTCGGTGTCCGTCGAACGCACCT
>QHXA01000161.1:9481-11267 GCA_003222755.1 Acidobacteriota bacterium | reverse complement strand
GGCGTGCACCAGTTTCGAAGCCGCGATCTCAACGCACCGCTGCTGGGTGAATCGGCGCGTCCGGATCCGACTCGCGGCAATGTACTGAATTTCGAATCGACGGCATTGTCGCGGTCTCAGGTTCTGAGTCTCACTGTGCGACAGCGCTTCAGCATTTTTAATCTCAATGCGACGTACAGCCACTACTCACAGTACAACGATGGCGGCTGGTTCTTCGGCACGCCTTCGGATAACTACAACCTCCGATCCGATTGGGGACGTACGGAAACGCCGACGCATCAGTTCAATAGCACTGTCAATGCAAAATTGTTCATGGGCGTATTTCTTACAAGTACCGTAGTCGCAAACAGCGGGGACCATTACAACATCACTACCGGCAACGACGACAACCTCGATTCGAATATCAATGACCGGCCTCCCGGCACGCCACGCAATAGCGGGGACGCTCCGCGGTTTCTCACTTTTAATTTCAATATCTCCAAAGCATTCTTCATAGGCGGCGGGTCCAGTAATGGTGGCGCCGGATCTTCTCGAGCCAACATGAACCTATTCGCGAACATGAACAATGCGTTCAACCGAACGAACTACGGAACACCGTCCGGCATCATGACATCTCCGTTTTTCGGACAACCGTACAGCGCGCGGAATGCTCGCGAAATTGAGGTCGGGCTGCGCTTTCAGTTGTGAACGACCGATGGAAATATTTTTTTCCGACTTTGCCGAGAATCTTGGTGGCCCGAAGAATCCGCTCTACCAACTGCACGAGCGCCTGAAGGCCGAAGGCGCCAAGCTCACGGACCTAGTGCGCGGTAACGTGAACGAACACGGAATCGTTTACCCACCGCACATTCTGGCGGAGATCCTTAAGGAAGCTGCAGAAACTGCGCGTGTCTATCGACCCGATTCTTTGGGCCAGCGGCCGGCGCGCGACGTGATCGCGGAGTATTACAGCGGGTTGAATATCTCACCCGATCATATTGTGATCACGCCGGGAACGAGCGTGTCGTATTGGTACTGCTTCAAACTGCTCACCGAAAACGGTGATGAAATTCTCTCCCCTCAGCCGTCGTATCCGCTGTTTGATTACATTGCGCGGCTCGCCGGCGTCTACATGCGGCATTACCGGCTTGATGAACGGCGCGGTTGGGCCATTGACCTCGATCACCTTGAAAGTCAGATCACAACCGGCACGCGCGCCATCATTTTGATATCGCCTCACAACCCAACTGGCATGGTAGCGAACGAAGACCAGCTTCGTGGGCTGGCCGAAATCGCCGCGCGCCACGCGCTTCCAATCATTTCGGATGAAGTGTTCAGCGAATTTTTGTTCGGGCTCGATGCTTTCCCGCGGGTCGCCGCGACCGACGCACCGCTTGTGTTCACGCTGAGTGGATTTTCGAAAATGTTTGCGCTGCCTGGGATGAAGATCGGCTGGATGGCCGTTAGTGGTGATGAGACGCTAGTTAAAAAATCGGTTGCCGCTCTCGAGCTGATCTCAGATACGTTTCTGCCGGTAAACGAGATTGCACAGTTTGCCGTGCCGGAAATCTTTCGCCGAGGCGCCCAGTTCCTGAATGAATACAGAGACTGGGTACAGCGTTGTCGTGCGGCTGCGATCGAAGGCCTCGGCGGAATCAGATTCGTGGAGCCTAAAGGCGGGTTTTATGTCACCGTACCGCTCAGTCGCGATGAAGAAGAAGCGGCTGCCATCTTGCTGAAGACGGATGGAATTCTTGTCCATCCGGGATACTTTTATGACATCGCCCCAGATCATCTCGTGATGACG
>QHXA01000161.1:5881-9399 GCA_003222755.1 Acidobacteriota bacterium | reverse complement strand
TCTATGACCGCCGAGGGCACCGCTCCGCGGTGCGAAATCTCCAAAAGTCCAGGCGGCGATTATAGACCCGCACATTTTTCCACTTCCGTTCGCCGGCTGCGGCATTAGAATCAGCGCTTGGCTTCTACAAACGCACCGAAGGTAATCACGCCGGAAATCCAGCCGGCACAGCGGCCGGACGAAGCGGAAAGCCTCGATGTGTGGGGCTTTCGTGATACGCGCTTCGACTTCAACGATAATGGGCATGTGATCATCCGAGGTTCCCGATACGAGCTCAGTGGTAAAGAACTGCCCCGCTTTCTGCCCTGGGTCCGGGAAATTCTGGAATGTGATGTCAATCCCAAAAACGTGAACCCGCCGCGCTATCCGAGCTCGATTCCAGAGCCGCGCATCAAGCCGGAGTTTCTCGCCGCGATCCAAGAATTTTTGACTTCGAATCAAATCGATATGAACGGTGAGATCCGGCTGCGCCACGGCCACGGTCATACGCAAGAGGAGATGTACGCGATCAAGTACACGCGGCTCGGCCGCATACCCGACCTCGTGGTCTATCCGGAAGCGGAAGCTCAGGTTACAGCGCTAGTCGAAACAGCAAAGACCCACGATATCGCCCTGATCCCGTATGGTGGGGGAACAAACGTGACGGACGCGCTTCGCTGTGACGAACACGAACATCGGACCATTGTGTCGGTGGATATGCGGAAGATGAATCGGATTCTGTGGGTCGACCGCGACAACATGATGGCGTGTATTGAAGCGGGAGCCGTGGGCCGCGACATCATGGCCGAGTTGAAGAAGCATGGCGTCACGATGGGCCACGAACCCGACAGTGTCGAGTTTTCCACACTTGGTGGCTGGATCGCGACCAACGCGAGCGGTATGAAGAAAAACCGTTATGGCAACATCGAAGATCTCGTCCTCGACGTGACTGTAGCGACGGCCGCAGGTAAGCTCGAGCGCACAAGCGCGTCTCCACGAGAATCCGTGGGGGTAGACCTTCGGCGACTGATGTTCGGCTCCGAAGGCACGCTTGGGATCATCACGTCAGCCGTTGTCAAAATCTTCCCCTTGCCGGAAGTGCAAAAATACGGTTCAGTGCTCTTCCCCAGTTTCGAAGCCGGATTCAAATTCATGCACGATCTCGCTCGCGAAGCGACTCCGCCAGCCAGCGTCAGGTTAGTGGACAATCTTCAATTCCAATTTGGGCTTGCGCTCAAACCAAAATCGAGCGGCGGGTTGGCCAATCTGAAGAGCAAAGCGGAAAAGTTTGTGGTCACGAGGATTAAGGGCTTCGATCCCTTTATGATGGTCGCATGCACGCTGGTGTTCGAAGGAGCCCGTGCGGAGGTCGAACAGCAAGAACGCGATCTCTATCGGATTGCGGCACGGCACGGCGGGATGAAGGCCGGCGCCGAGAACGGCCAGCGCGGATACCAACTGACCTACAGCATCGCCTACATTCGCGATTTCTTGATGAATTACTACATCATCGCGGAATCATTCGAAACCTCCGTCTCATGGACCAACGCGCTCGCGCTGTGCGAAAACGTGAAGCGGCGGTTGACGGAGGAGTACACGCGGCGCGGGCTTCCCGGTAAGCCTTTCGTGACAGCGCGTATCACGCAGATCTATCGCACGGGCGTATGCATCTATTTCTATTTTGGTTTTTATTACAAAGGAATTCCGAATCCGCAGGAAGTTTATCTCCAGCTGGAGAACATTGCGCGCGATGAAATCCTGAAATCCGGTGGCTCTCTCTCCCATCACCATGGCGTGGGCAAATTACGCCGCTCGTATCTCCCGCGAATCATGTCGGAGACGGCGATTCAGTGGAAACGCGAGCTCAAGAGGAGCCTCGATCCCACAAATGTTTTCGGCGCAGGCAATCAGGGTCTAGATGGTTGAGCGCCCTCGAAAATGGGCAATCATTACCGGCGCCTCCTCCGGCATCGGCAGAGCGCTCGCCTTTGAATTCGCTGCCGGTGGATTCAATCTCCTCCTCACGGCCAGAAACGAAGCCGGATTAGCCGAAGTTGCAGCGCACTGTCGAGACAAACACCGCGTCGATACGGAAGTCGTCGCGGCCGATCTGTCGTGTGCGGACTCAGTGCAGAATCTCATTAATGTGTTGCAAACCGGCTCGCGTTATTACGAAGTACTCGTCAACAACGCTGGTTTCGGTATGCACGGTGATTTCGCTTCAGCGGATATCGAGCAGAACGTTCAGCTTGTCAATGTGCAGCTCACGGCAGCGCTTCGTCTGACGAGGGCGGTGCTTCCCGGAATGATCGAGCGCCGCAGCGGCAGGATCTTGAACGTGGCATCGGTTTATTCGTTCTCACCGGTTCCCTTCCAGTCCGTTTACGCTGCGTGTAAGGCGTTTCTGCTGTCGTTCTCCTCTGCCCTTCAGAACGAAATCAAAGGCACAGGCGTAACGGTCACGGTATTTTGTCCCGGCATCACCCAAACTGAATTTCGATCCCGTGCCGGTATCGGAGAAAAGCGCGACTCCGGCATGAGCGCCGAAGCAGCCGCGCGTATTGCCTACATTGAAACGCTGCGAGGTAAACACATTGTTGTTCCCGGCCTTGTTAACCGACTGTATGTTTTCATGACTCACCTTCTGCCAGTTCCGATGGTCCCCACCATCATCCGCTTCATCAATCGCCAACGCGGCCAAAACCATACATGAAGAGACAGCGGTGCCAAAACCTCGCTGGGCGTTGAGATTGAGCCGCGGAAGGGAACGAGGAGTTTCAGACCCTCGTCTCCCCATGGGAGTGACATACTTTGGTCATGGATAAGCCGCGTGGAGAGCGTTCATGAGCCGCGATGAATGGACCGCCGTCGATGAATATATTACAGACGTGCTCGTGCAGCCCGACACGGCACTGGTCGAAGCGCTGAATGCGAGCGAAGCGGCCGGTCTGCCGTCGATTAATGTAAGCCCCGCGGCGGGAAAGTTGCTGCACATTCTCGCGCGCGTCCAGGGCGCGCTTTCCGTCCTCGAGATCGGGACACTCGGCGGGTACAGTACGATCTGGCTCGCCCGTGCTCTGCCGCCGGATGGCCGTTTGATCACGCTGGAAATTGATCCCAAGCATGCTGAAGTTGCGCGTAAAAATCTTGCGCGTGCGGGTGTAGCCGACCGAGTCGAAATCCGGCTCGGCAGAGCGCTCGACACGCTCCCTCAACTGGCTGCGGAAGGACGCGGCCCGTTTGATCTGATCTTTATCGACGCGGATAAACCAAGCAATGCGGATTACTTCGAGTGGGCACTAAAGCTTTCACGTTGCGGCAGTGTCATCGTCATCGACAATGTCGTGCGGAGCGGGAAAGTGATCGATGCCTCGAGTGATGACACAAGTGTCCAGGGAGTGCGGCGTTTGAATGACGTGATGTCGCGCGAAAAGAGGGTCAGCGTCACGGCTATACAGACTGTCGGATGCAAAGGTTATGACGGTTTTGCGGTCGCACTTGTGCTGGTCTAATTCGGGTCAGACGTCTAAATCACCCAA
>QHXA01000161.1:365-5847 GCA_003222755.1 Acidobacteriota bacterium | reverse complement strand
AGACGGTCATAGACCGGCTCCTACAGCTCGGATTCAAACCCCATTTCCCAAATCGTCTGGTTTTCGCGCGCCAGATCAGGAATTCTGCATTACGATTCAAGAACTCGTTTTTTGTAATTGGGTGATTTAGACGTCTGACCCCGAATTGGAGGAAGCTAATGAAACGACTTCTTGTACTGGGAACG
This sequence comes from Acidobacteriota bacterium, assembly GCA_003222755.1. Classification (GTDB taxonomy): domain Bacteria; phylum Acidobacteriota; class Terriglobia; order 20CM-2-55-15; family 20CM-2-55-15; genus 20CM-2-55-15. The sequence continues at coordinate 5,662 of QHXA01000161.1, read as the reverse complement.
ATCATTTGCCTCGGATTGTTATTGATCACAGTGGCGTTGACTGCGCAGCAGGCAGGCCAAGGCGCCGGCGCACAGGGACGCGGAGGCGGAGGCGCCGGTCTGGGTCCTATAGGGACAATCCAGAAAGTCACAGACAGGCTCTACATGATTCCTGGCGCCGGCGGAAATACGGCCGTGTTCATCACGGGAAACGGCGTCGTGATCGTGGATACAAAGCTCGCCAACAATGGTCCGGCGATCCTGGACCAAGTTAAAACAGTGAGCAACAAACCGATCACGCACATCATCAACACGCATACGCACGGTGACCACACCGGCAGCAATCAGTTCTTCCCGGCGAGCGTAGAGATCGTGACGCACGAGAACACGAAGACGAACATGGAACGAATGGACGTGTTCAAGGACCCGGCGAACAAGAACGGTCTTCCCGACCGGACGTTTAAAGACCGCTTGACACTCCTCAGCGGACCCGACGCGATTGACCTTTATTACTTCGGACCTGCGCATACCAATGGCGACGCATTTGTGGTCTTCCGTGCGTTGCGCGCAATGCATGCTGGAGATGTTTTTGCAACCAAAGGCCAACCGTTGATCGACACTGGGAATGGTGGAAGCGGTGTCGCATATCCCGAAACGATTGCCAAGGCAACGGCCGCAATCAAGAACGTCGATACTGTGATTACCGGACATACCACGACTGGACCGCTGAAGTGGCAGGATCTTGTGGATTATGGCGAATTCAACCGGCTGTTCCTGGAACACGCGCGGAAGTCACTGCAAGCGGGAAAGACTTCTGAACAAGCAATGTCGGATTTGAAGCTCCCCGAAAAGTTCAAGGACTATAACATCCAAGGCGGCCGCGGCGGCCCAGGCGGGAACTTCAATGTGATTTATCAGGAACTGCAGAAAAAGTAGCGATACAACTGTAGGAGCAGTCTATGACGGCGCCTACAGTTACGTCGCAGCGCCCCCAAACAGTTTGGCTTCCCTCTCTTTGAGTTCTTCCGGCGTGGGATCTTCGATGTGCGTCGCAATCGCCCAGTTGAATCCAAAGGGATCCTTCACCTGAGCGTACCGGTCTCCCCAAAACTGATCCGCAAGCGGCATTACCACCTGGCAGCCGGCAGCTACAGCTTGGGCGAAAACGGCGTCAGCATCGGGAACATAGAGGTTCAGGGTAAAAGGCCAATTCCCCTGAGCGATTGGTGGTGAGCCGAACTCTGGAAAGTGATCGTTGAGCATCAAGTCGGCATCACCGATGCGCACATGCGCATGCATGAGCTTGCCTCCCGGGCCTGGCGATCGCCTAACCTCGACTGCATTGAATGCACGTTTCAAAAAATCGACGTACTTCTCGGCGCCCACGACTGTGAGGTGTAGGGTCAACGTGCGAAAACCTTCGGGTATGGGATTTTTGGCTTTAGGCATAGTACGACGATACTAAGACAAGTCGCTTTCACCCAGCAAGCAGTCGTCATCGTACATATCGTACATCGTCGTCATTGCACACAAATTACGCCGCAGGCTTGCGTACGATGGATGCAGCGTCGTTGGGGCCGAGCCGGGTGATCTTGAATCCTTTTTTTGTTAGCTGGTTGATAAGTCCGGTTTCTCCCGGGTAATGCAACGCGCCGACGGCGACGAAGTACGATCGCGCAGGTTTCTTCGCGCAAAGCTCCGCAATCTTAGCGGCCATCTTCGTATTCCGTTCATCCACGACGCGCGTGACGATTTTCTTATTGAGCGCCTGATCTTCCGGATACTGCTTATGGACTTCAGCAGCAAGCCGATCCAGATCACCGGCCAGATAAAGATTGACCAGTTCCTGTGTAGGGCTCAGTCCACCCTGGCGCGGTTTTTCGAGATCGTCGAGTGCCGACACGAGCATCCGCACCTGTTCCTCGTTGCTGAAGCCTTCGAACACAGCGACTTGTTCGTCCACGGTTTCCAGTGCGCCTAGCATTTTGCCGGCCTGATCCGCCATGCCGTAGAGCATTGCGTCCAGCGGTTGACGGCCCGCGCTGAGATCGGGAAGAAATTCGAGCAATTCGACCTGCGACATCACGGCCCACGGTTTCATCGGCGACAGCATCACTGCCAAAATATCCGCAGCGCCAGGCGGAACGCGGCCTCCTAAAACGTTTCCGACAACGCGGACCAGCCGCGCGAACACATCCTCGCCGATGATCGACCGTAAGTTCTGGCCAGCCGGCAACATGACTTTGCTCAACATGGACGCCTGGGTCCCCGCATCGAGCGGGATCTCACCGTTGAACACGTCGGATGCATTTAAAGCGCGGCGAACGACCTCCGGCAATTCCAGCACACGAGGGTCAGGGACGTGCACGGTTCCATACAGATAACTCAGCACCGGTCCATCGATTCGCCATAAAAACGGTTTCTCGGTCGCGCGTACCTGGGCCGGCGCGGTTTCCGCGCTGAGAGAAATCGCAATAACCAGAGATACGATTGAAAATCCGCAAGTAAAAAGACAAAGTGATTGTCTACGCTTCATTAAGATGCTCCCGGGGGAGATTATAGCGGGTGGTCGTGGAACATTGGGGTTCGTTTTCGCGTACCAAAAACCATGGTTATGAAAACCGGCTATACGTTTTACTCTGAAGCTTTCAGGATTGCGCTTCACGCCATTCTGTCTCACAAGCTCCGAGCTTTTTTGACTTTGATTGGCATCATCATTGGTGTCGCTTCCGTCATCGTCGTGGGAGCCTCCATCAGCGGGCTTAATACTTACGTGATTGACCGGGTTTCGAAAGTCCTGGGCGTGAACCATTTCATGATTGCGCGCATGGCGAATGTCGGCCCTTTGAGCGAAGAGGAATGGGAAAAGCGCAACCGGCGCAATAAGCGGCTGAGTTGGGATGATTTTGAATGGGTGCAAACGAATTGCCGACTGTGCCAGGAGGTGGGCGCTGAGGTATCGAGGTCAATCGATCTCAAGCAAAACGGTGAAGAGCTGTTTGGGACCGACATTGCGGGCGTCACGGCGAACATGGCGGAAATCGAAGACAAAACTATTCAGGATGGCCGCTTCATTCGGCCGAATGAAGTCGAATCATCCGCCTTTGTGATTGTGATCGGGGCGGAGCTCCGGGAAAAGTTCTTTCCTGGAGCTGATCCGATCGACAAGAGGATCAAAATCGCCGGTTACCCGATGCGCATTGTGGGAGTCGAACAAAAGCGCGGCTCCATGTTCGGCCAGTCGCTGGACAACCACGCCTACATTCCGATCACGACGTATGGCCGGATGTTCGGCCGGCTGCAAAGTCTGCGGGTGCATGGCAAGGCAAAGGATCGCGAACTGTTTCAAAGAACCCTCGACCAAGGCCGAGTGGCGATGCGTATTCACCACAAGCTGAAGGGGAATCAGGAGGACGACTTCGGACTGGTTGATGTTCAGCAGGTCAACAGTCAGGTCGATCAGTTTACAGCAAGCATTGCCGCAGTTATTACGCCGATAACTCTGATCTCGCTTGTCGTCGGCGGCATTGTGGTGATGAACATTATGTTGGTCAGCGTGACGGAACGCACCTTCGAGATCGGCTTGCGCAAGGCGCTCGGCGCTCGCCGCAAACAGATCATGCTGCAGTTTCTAATCGAATCGGTTCTTCTATCGTCGTTCGGAGGGGTGTTGGGTCTGCTGCTCGCGGCCGGCATTTCATGGCTGGTCACAGTCACGACTCCGATTCCGATGACGATCACGATTGCTTACATCGCGTTGGCGCTCGTTGTTTCAGGCGGCATTGGTATGATCGCGGGCATTTACCCGGCATTCCGGGCCGCGCGGCTGGATCCGATCGTCGCGCTGACGAAGAATTAGATGAACATCGGTACCGTCACCCACACCGAGATCATTTCCATGGCGCTCGACAGCATCAGGGCGCACAAATTCAGGAGCGCGCTGACCGTGCTCGGCATCATTATCGGTGTGGCGACGGTCATCGCAATCGCATCGATACTTACCGGCCTTCGCGAAAATCTGGTCAGGCTTATTCAAGAATATGGGACCGACAACATATATGCTTTTCACCTCTCGACAGGGTTCAATCCCAATCAGGACCGCGAGGAGCGCACGCGCAAGCCTTTAACTGAAGAAGATGCTGTGGCGATCCGCGAACATACTGACACAGTCGAAGATGTCGCATTGGTCGCGTTTTCGGATTGGAATTTTAATCGCACGATTACCCATCAGGGCTACACGTACAGAAGAGGCAACGTGCAAGGAGTTTCCGCGAATTACGCCCAAACGACGAACGTGAGCGTCAGCAATGGCCGATTCATTAGCGACTTCGACGACCAGCATCGGCGTAGCGCCATGGTGATTGGAGTCAGCGTCGCCGACGCTCTGTTCTGGAATCACGAAAGCGCGATCGGCGCGCAGGTGAAGATGGGCGATCACACGTTCGAAGTCGTCGGGGTTCTGCAAAAGAGAAAGAGCGCGTTTCTGGGAGAGAACGATGAAGATAACGCCGTCTACATTCCGTTTCGAACACTGCGTCAAATCAGTCCGGGGCGCCGCTGGATGATGCTGATCATCCAGGCCAAGGCCGGAAAGATTCGCCAGGCGCTCGACCAGGTGGAAGTCGTTTTGCGTCGTCAGCGGGGAGTCAAATTCAACGAAGCGAACAATTTCGATCTGGGCACGGCAGATCGATTCATCTCCGAGTTCGATAACATCACGAAACTGGCCGGCCTGATTGCCATTGCGATGTCGAGTGTGGGATTGCTGGTCGGCGGTATCGGAGTCATGAATATCATGCTCGTATCGGTGACGGAGCGAACCCCCGAGATCGGTGTACGGAAAGCCTTAGGCGCGCGCGCACGCGATATCACGACGCAGTTTCTCTGTGAGGCCATGACCCTCACTTTTCTGGGCGGCTTCGCGGGAGTGCTGCTCGCCCTCGCCGTCAGTCAGATCATCATGTTCTTTGTTCCATCCCTGCCCGCATCGATCCCAATCTGGGCCGTGATTGCGGGGCTCACCGTATCGGTCGCCGTCGGTCTGCTGTTCGGCGTCTGGCCCGCCCGCAAAGCGTCGCGGCTGGATCCGGTGGAATGCCTGAGATATGAATAGCGCGTTGGGTCATGTATCGCTCGTCTTTTCGCCCAATACCGCAGACAATTCCGTGACCGGCCCAATACTGAAGTGGATGAAGAACGTTAAGTAGGGCCCATAACACGTTTTGAGCGACTCTGCTAGGAGTTGCTGCTCCACCCGGCAGGGTCGCACCCTCGGAAGAAATTCTCCCAGTCAGGAAAGTTCCCGGTCGAATAACCCT
>QHXA01000161.1:0-200 GCA_003222755.1 Acidobacteriota bacterium | reverse complement strand
CTCGGATGCGCAGGTTCCGCAATCGGGGCGGTATCTAATTCACGTCATCACACAGTTCATCAACGTCGCCACAAGATCGTCCGTCATGCAGGCTGGGCCGGGGCCGGTTTCGCGGCCGGCAGAGTTGCCGGACCTGCCGGAAGCGCGGCAGTGGGGGCCGCAAAGTACCGGCACGATTTGAAAGCCGGCGGGCACAGGCG
>QHXA01000160.1 GCA_003222755.1 Acidobacteriota bacterium | reverse complement strand
GAACCGCCCGCCAAGCAAAGCGAATCGCGCATCGCTCGCATTGTTCACAAGTGGAATGTCGCCAAGTTTGAGAAGGGCTGATCCTGGACCTTCATGTCCCGCGAACGGTGTCGCCCGCGCCATGTTGCTGCCGACGGTGATGGCCCAAATTGCCAGCTGATCCCATGGCAGCAAATATCCGGTAAAGCTCAACAGCAGCGTCAGAACGAGAAGAATCACGCCGACGTTCCAGTTGAACTCTCGAGGCGGCTTGTAGGAGCCGGTCATGAACACGCGATACATGTGCAGCCACACGGCAATCACCATCGCGTGTGCACCCCAGCGGTGAATTTCGCGCATGATTCCAAGCGGAACCTGCTCACGAAGATCGCGGATATCGACGTACGCGTACTCCAGCGTCGGGCGGTAGTAGAACATCAACAGCAGCCCAGTGAACGTCAGCACAAGAAACAGGAAGAACGTGATTCCACCCATGCACCACGTGTAGCGCATGCGAATGCCGGACTTGCGTACCTTCACCGGATGGAGGTGGAGAAAGACGCTGCCCAGCATGACCAGCATGCGCTTGCGGTCCGAGTCCGGCACACCCACGCGGAAAACGGATCGATAGATCTGACTGTCCTGGATGTACTCACCGATCCGCACCGGCGATAGAGCCTTGAAGGTCTCCTTAAGTCGATCTGTGAAGTTGGCCATAGCTTTGAAGAAATGAATTGTTAATGTATTACAGTTTTAAGAACGCAGCAGGATTTGACCATTCGCCTTTTTCCTGTTGGAACTTCCTGCTCTTATCTACGAGGATCTGCCCATCGTCCGCCAGGCTGATCGCAAAGCGCTCCAGCGGCCGCGGCGTTGGGCCTTCAAAATTCACACCCGTCTTGTAGTAGCCGCTGCCGTGGCAGGGGCATTTGAACTTCTGTTCCGCTTCCAGCCAGTTCGGCGTGCAACCCAAATGCGTGCAGACGGTGGACAGTGCAAATATACCGGTCGCATTCGCATACTGATCGTATGCGGTGCGCACCAACCAGATGGCGAATTTCTGTTTGAATCGTTCATCGACCTGGCCGACCTGAATCTCGTTAGGGTAGCCGGCCTTGAACGTCGGCGGCGGTTCGAAGAGAACATTGGGAAACATGAATCGCGCGGTCGCCGTCACTGCCGCAAGCATTGAAGCCGTGAAAGCGGTCCACGCCAATGTCATCCAGGAAAGAAAAGAACGGCGCGGCACGGCCGGCTTGGCTGCGGCTGCTGCAGGTTTGGCTGGCGCCTTTGGCGGGGCCGGCTTCGGCGGAGCCGGCGTGGAGGGAACGGTTGATTCCTCTTTACTCATTGGAGTCCCCCGAGATGATGAAAGGCGGGCGCAAGCCCGCAAGTACAAATTAGAACTTTTTCAGCGCTTCCAATGAAGCATCGCGCACACCCAGATCCGGATCGGTCTGGCTGAGCGCGAGTATTCTATCCTTAGCAGGTTGAAATTTCAGTAGTCCCAAACATTTAACAGCATTGATCAGCAACTGGTCTTTTTGCTCGGACGTGAAGCCCTGCAGGGCGTCGAGATAGCTGCGATCAATCAGCTTCATCAAGACGTCCGCCCCCGCAGGGTCGTTGATCTGCGCAAGCGCGATCGCGGCATACCACCGCACCTCATCGTTGGTGTCGTTCAGCGCAATTTCCAGATCATGGGTTGCAGCGGGGTCCTTGATCGCGCTCAGCACAAACGCTGACATCTTTCGAATTGCAGGATCGTTGCTGCTCAGGCGCTGGACGACCGCTGGAGTAGCAGACTTGTCCGCGATTGTACCCAGCGCCAATAGATTGTTCATCTGGTTCTCAGAGTCATTGTCGCTCAAGCCCTCGATCAACACAGGCACAGCGCGCGCGTCACCCAAGTGGCCCATTGTCAGCGCGAGATAGCGACGCACGCGCGGATCGCCATCGCGTGAGCCCTGATAGACCTTGATAAGATCGTTTACGAAATCCGTATTGCGGAGTTTTTCTTTCTGAGACGAGATGATGTTGGAAAGCTCGTAAGCCGATTGCCACCGGCAGCAGAGTTCCGAGCCCGTGCGGACATCGTTCAAGTACTCCTGCGGAGTTTTCTGCTCGTACGTGAGATAGCCGAACAGAAGGAAGATTCCGACGCAGATCGCGATGATGATTAGGGGGAATAAGAAAAACTGTGCGATGAGAAGAGAAGTTGGTTTTTTAACCTCGATGAGCTCGTCCGGAGCCGGTAACACACTAGTGCTTTTCGTTTCCATAGAAGAACATTGAAGAATAGGTGATCGGGCGCTGCGAAATCAAGGGCATGCACTTTTAGGAGATTAGCCTATTTTGCAATCACGCCGGATTCTGCAAATCGCGCGATTTCTTCTTCCTCGAAACCTAAGATCCGCAGCACCTCCCGGTTGTGCTCCCCAAACTTTGGCGGTGCATTTTCCACGATACCCGGCGTGTCGGATAGCTTAATCGGAATCCCCAGCAGTCTTAGCGGCCCGTAATCCGGATGGGTCAGCTCGATTACCATGTCGCGCGCGTGAATCTGCGGGTCTTCGAGAGCCTCGCCGACAGTGTTAATCGGACCAGCGGGAATGCCGACTTCCGACATGGCGGCCATGACTTCAGCGCGCGTCATGCTCGCCACGACGCGCTCAATCATCGGACGCAATTCGGCGTAATTGGCCAGGCGCGCCTTCATCGATTCAAACTGCAGATCGGTGGCAATTTCAGGAAAACCCAACACCCGGCAAAAATTCTCCCACTGCTTCTGGTTCGTGACGGCGATGTTCACAAAACCGTCTCGTGCCTGAAACGACTCGTACGGAACAATCGAGGGATGCCGGGTTCCGGCGCGCTTCGGCGAGCGGCCCGTCGACAGGTAAATCAGCGCATGATAGGTCAGCGTCGAGACCATTCCGTCCAACAAACTGACATCCACGTGCTGTCCTTTGCCGGTTTTATGGCGTGCGAGCAATGCCAGGCAAATGCCGTTGCAGGCGTACAGACCCGCAACCACATCCGCCAGGGACGCCCCAAGCTTGGCTGGCGGTCCATCCGGATAACCTGTAAGGTCCATCATGCCGGATTCGCCCTGCGCAATGACGTCATAACCCGGGCGGTCGCGGTACGGCCCGGTTTGGCCGAATCCCGAAATTGAACAGTAGATGGTTCGAGGGTTGATCCGTCGAACGGTGTCGTATCCGAATCCGAGTTTCTCTAAAACGCCTGGGCGGAAGTTTTCGATCAGAACATCAGCACGTTCAATCAGCTTCCAGAGAATGCAGCGGCCGTCTGGTGTTTTGAGGTTAAGTCCAAGACTTTTCTTGTTTCTGTTCACGGACATGAAATAGGTGCTGATGCCGGCTACGAATGGCGGACCCCACTGCCGGCTATCATCGCCGAGGGGCGGCGGTTCTACCTTTATTACCTGTGCGCCCATATCCGCGAGAAGCATTGTGCAGACGGGCCCTGACAGAATACGAGAGAGATCTAGAACAAAAAGATCGTCAAGCGGTTTGATATTCTTGGAGACCATGTATTTTTTTACCGATGCTGCACCAGATGCCGCGAAAGCCTATCAACTTTCTGGACCGAGTACAGCGGCTTTCCTCAGAACATATTCAAAACACATCACAAAAGGTGTGTTTTGGGTCCAGAGTTGGCTAAAATTCCGGCCATTCCTGAAATCGTGGCGTTGGTCAGCGAATTGCTTCAGGGGGTGAGCCGTTTATGCTAGTCAATGCTCATAAACAACAACGACAGGCGTGGACAACACGCACTTATCCGGTTCCAATGCCCACCCGCCGCGGGTTGCGTTGGAAGGTGTGTTGGCTTCGCGCGCTCGATCGATGGCAGGGCACGGCAGCTTTCGCGCGTCCGGCCACCATCATGGTTCCCGCTCTGCATAGCCTCATGCCGGCGGAGAACGTCGCCCTGGGTTGGTTGAATGAAATTGATGCGCTGGCCACCATACGGCACCGCATGGCTACCGCCACAGCAATTACAGGGTGGGACGTTTTTACGTTCCATACGCTTCACAACGCCGATCGCTTCTTCGATACCACGATTGCCGCAGTGCGAGATACCTGGCTGCACGAAGGCAGCCTCTCCACGGCAGCCATTCGAGAAGCGAAGCGCCGGTTCGGAAAACCCTACGATTACCACCGTATTCACGCCCGCCTCATCGAGAATCTTGTCTTTCAGTCGTCGTTGCTGGACTGGGTCGGGAAACAAGATCCCAATGTGCCGCTGCGCGTTCACGTGATCGGAACCGCGCTGCTATCGGCGTTAGTATCGGCGGGCTCGATCAGTTTCAGCTCGGCGGTGCAGTCGGCGACGAAATTTGGCTCTCGCTGGGACGCTACCCTGCGGGAGATGGCTAATGCATCGATGGACGAGGAGGCGGGCTGGTCCGAATTCAAACAGGTCCGCAAACTGATCGAGGGCTCTTCTTCAGTATCCATGGGTGTGCTGCGGGAGGAGTTGCCCGTGCCCGAGGCGCCCGCGCGGCCGTTCTGGTATTCGCCGACGCTCAATAGCGAGCCGATGCTGATCACCACTGCGCAAGAGGCGGCAACTGCGCTACAGACCTTGAATCTCGATTCGTGGTCGTCTATGGCTACGAAAACAGCGAACACCGAAGAGCCGATTCGAGGGTGGCTGGTCACTCCGCTGCATCCGATAGCACGGCTCTGCCGCTGGAGTGTTTCGAATTATCTGCTTGCTACGTCCGCTTCCGTGAAGTTGTTCATCGACCACATTGCTACGCTCGGTCCCCGGCCCCATGCTGCGGTGGGCAGACCCGCTTCAGAACCGCTTACGGCTGTCGAGAATGAAGGTCACCGGCCCTTGATTGGTCAGCTCGACGTCCATCATCGCTTGAAACACGCCAGTAACCACAGGGACTCCTAGCGCATCGACTTCCTTCACGAATCGCTCATAGAGCGTTCGTGCGACCTCAGGCGGGGCCGCCGGATCGAAGGACGGCCTGCGGCCTCTCCGACAATCTCCAAGCAACGTGAATTGCGAAACCGCCAGGATATGACCTCCAGTCTCCGCAATGGAGCGGTTCATCTTGCCCGCCTCATCCTCGAAGATACGAAGCTCCACGATGCGGCGTGCCAGCATCTGCGCATCTTCATCGGTGTCTTCTTTCTCGATACCGACAAGAACCAGTATGCCGTGGCCAATGCTCGTATGCTCCTTGCCTTCGATAACGATGCGCGCGCTGGACACGCGTTGGATGACGGCTCTCATCAGGTTTGACTTAACTGTAGCGGCAGTCTATCTCCCGCTGTGGAGCGCACGCAGAAACAACTGCTGGACCTTGCGATCCATCTGACGGATGTTTCGAGGATCAATGTCCCAGTTCCGCTCGAATTGAGAGACCGGAATAATCGCCTTTGCCATCGAGGCATGGCCCCCGGCAGAGCCGATCTGGCCGAACGCTTCCTTCAGCACGCGCACAGAGATGACGTAGTTCGAACCGTATAATCCGCTCACCACGGCCCACTCGATTCCCTCGAATGAAAGGCTGAAATCGGCCATTTGCGGGATGAGATCGTCGCGTTCGACGCGGCCCAGATTGACGAACGCGACCTTGTCAATGACGCGCCGATTCTTCAGGGCCGTACTCAACGCATCCAGCGCAGCCGGAGGCAATTCGGGCCGCTCGATGCGTCGCATCAAGTTTTGGTTGGCAAGCGGGTATAGGTACGAGAACGCCTGGACATCCCATTCGTTCACTTCGCGTGAGAGTGCGAACGTGTCGCTCTTGATTCCGTAAAGCAGCGCCGTTGCGAGCCGCGTGCCGATGCTGCTGTTGGTACAAGACAAATACTCGACCAGGATTGTTGATGTCGCACCGTAGCTCGGACGAATATCTTTAATGTGGCTCTTGTAGTTGAACTGTTCGGGATGGTGATCGATAACAAGGTCGATCTCCTTAGGCGGGTTTGCCAGGTGCGGTGGCTGCAGGTCGACAACCGCAATTCGCTCGAAATTCTTGATCGTGTTCATCGTGACCGTCTCGATTTCGATCTCGAGCAATTTAACCATCGCAATATTTTCGGGCCTCGTCACGCGGCCATATGAACCGAGCGGCGCTGTTTGCTTATTCCGGCCCAACACTTGCCGGAGCGCGAGTCCGCTGGCAATCGCATCGGGATCCGGGTCGTCTTGCAACAAGATCAGCACCGACTCTGCCGCTTCGAAGTGTTTCTTCACGGTTTCAACGAGTCGCATCGTCTTCGCGAGCCGAATGTGCCAACGGAAGTTCGATTCCAACAACTCCGGCAGGGAAACAATATGCGCGAAGGACTTATATTTTTCGGGAACGCGATCGGCGTGCGAGGTGAGGACGAGCATCGGAACCTTCCGGTACCGTTGGCGCGCGGTTTCCAAGATTCCCAAAAGGTTTTCGGGATCCTCAGATTGGGCAAGGAACAGGTCGATGGAGCTCGCGTCGATGTCTTGGGGCAAATTGCCGTTTGGCGAGCGCTTTAGAAAAAGAGTGTTGTTTCCGTTGCCAACAAAATATTGCTCGAGAAGACCGGCAACGAAATCGTCCTCCACATAAAAAACCGATCTCATTGGAATAACACTTGATTCTAGAGATCGGGCGACAGCGATGTCAAAGACGATTTCGGCATTGTCCCGAACGCACGAAGTGTTCGGGTCAGTGGCCACAAAAAGGCACAAGAAATACAAAAGCGAAAAATTTTTGTGAGTTTTGTGCCTTTTTGTGGCTATTAACGGAAACAGTTCTCAATCAGTCCTGCAATCAGCGCAGCCCTGAGCGGCAACGATTCGAGGTCCACCCACTCGTCGATGGAATGTGCTCCGCCGCCCACCGCGCCCAATCCGTCCAGTGTTGGAATTCCGAGAGCGGATGTGAAATTTCCATCTGAAGCTCCTCCGGTTGCTCCCTCCTGCAAATCCACTCCAAGTTGCGCGGCAATGGCGCGAGCTGCCTCAAACAGGCGGGCGGTCTCGGTGTTCCGTACCATCGGTGGCCGGTTGATCCCGCCACGAATTTCCAGGCGCGCGCCGGATAATTCCGGCGACAGTCCCTGAATCATTTTCGCGACGCGTCCGGCTTCTTCGGCTGACGCAATCCGAACATCAACTTCAGCAGTTGCTTCGGCGGGCACCACGTTCGAACGCGTTCCGCCTTGCACAACGCCGACGGTCACTGTTGTGCCGCGACCGGCATCCGACATTGTCTGAAGCTTCAAAATTTGCCGCGCGATTTCCTCAATCGCGTTCACGCCTTTTTCCGGATCAATGCCGGCGTGGGCCGCTCGACCAATCGCCTTCACCGTGAACCTGCCGATGCCCTTGCGCGCAGTTTTCAACGCGCCTCCGGGAAGCGAAGGCTCCAGAACGAATATGGCGCGGCATCGGCTTGCCTCGGATTCGATCAGAGCGCGTGATGACGTGCTGCCGATCTCTTCATCGCTCGTCAGAAGAACCGTTACCGGCCGGTCTTTCAACACCCTCAATGCCATCCACATCAAAAGAATTCCTGCCTTCATGTCAAACACGCCGGGTCCTGTCGCCCGGCCGTTTTCTATTTTGAATGGTCGCTTCGCGACTTCGCCTGCCGGCCAGACCGTGTCGGTGTGTCCAAGAAGGAGGATGGGATCCGCGGACCCAAGCGAAAACTTTACGTGCAGATGATTCCCGACTTTTTCAGCCGGCGTGAATTCCACCTTGCCGCCGATTTCCTGAAACTTGCTTCCGAGAAACACGACGAACCTATCCGTGAGTTCCTTATCGAAGCTGGGTGACTCCATAGAAACCATTTTTTCGAGTAGGGCCAGCGCTTCGGGTAATTGTTCCGTAAAGTGTTGTACGAGGCTGTTCATCCTGGTTGATTCCCGAGCATAGTCTATAATCGCGGCTCCATGAAACTGGCCATCATCGGAACCCGCGGCATTCCTGCAAACTACGGCGGGTTCGAGACCTTCGCGAGGTCACGACGTCACCGTTTATGGCCGATCGAATAACATCCGGTACCCCCACGACAGATACAAAGGCGTGAGGCTTGTGATACTCCCGACCATTGGAACCAAACATCTCGACACTGTCACGCACACATTGTTGTCCGTGCTCCACGCCATTCCACGACGATTCGATTGCATCCTCATGTGCAACGCCGCTAATGCGATTTTCGGCGCGATCCCGCGGCTTACGGCGACGCCGTTGGCCTTGAATGTCGACGGTATCGAGCGTCTGCGAAAGAAATGGGGAGCGGCTGCGCGAAGGTACTACCGGTTTTCGGAACGGCTTGCGACCATCATCCCCAGCGCCGTTGTCACGGATGCGGAAGTCATTCGGAATTACTACCTGAAGCAGTATGGGACCTCATCCACAATGATCGTTTACGGCGCCGAATCCGAACGGATCGAGAGCACCGCTGTTCTCGATGAATTGGGTGTGCGGCCCCGCGAGTATTTCCTGTTCGTGAGCCGTTTGGAGCCGGAAAACAATGCGCATCTTGTTATTCGCGCGTTCGAGAACGTCAAGACAGACAAACCCCTGCTGATCGTGGGTGACGCGCCGTACGCGCAAAAATATATCGAGCAACTGAAAGCGACGCGAGATCCTCGAATCCGATTTCCGGGAGCCATCTATGGAACCGGATATCGCGAACTGCAGTCGCACGCTTACGCCTACATTCAAGCGACCGAAGTGGGAGGTACACATCCGGCCTTGATTGAAGCGATGGGAGTGGGAAATTGCATCATCGCAAAGGACACACCGGAAAATCGCGAGGTGGTGGCCGAGACCGGCATATTCTTCGAAGACACTGAAGAATTGAGGCGCCAAATTCAACTCACGTTGGCCGATCACGCGCTCGTCGTGCGGCTCCGCGCCTGCGCGCAGAATCGCGCGAAAACGCGGTATTCATGGGATGCGGTGACGGACGCTTATGAAAAATTGTTCGCGAGGCTGGTGTCGGCGCGGCTTTAACATTTCTCATCCATTTTCGTGGCCTTTTTGATTTAATGCGGGGCATATGAAGATTCTCGTCACCGGTGGGGCAGGTTTCATCGGATCCAGCTTCGTTCGATACATTCTTCGAACACGTAAAGACATCGACGTCGTGAATTACGACCTCCTCACGTACGCCGGAAATCTCCGGAACTTGGAAGAAGTGGCCGGGCACACGCGCTACGAGTTTGTGCGCGGCGACATCGCCGATGCCGGTCAACTGCAAGACCTGTTCGCGCGGCGCCGATTTGATGCCGTTGTGAACTTTGCCGCCGAAACGCACGTGGATCGCTCGATTCTCGATGCCGCGCCGTTCGTTCGTACGAATATCGAGGGCACGCGATGCCTGGTCGAACTTGGCCGGCAATATAAGGTGGCCAAATTCGTCCAGATTTCAACTGACGAAGTATACGGAAGCCTCGGCTCGACAGGTTCGTTCCGCGAGGATACGCCGCTGGATCCCACGAGCCCGTATTCCGCCAGCAAAGCCGCGGCGGATTTCCTTGTCCTTGCGTACTACAAAACCCATGGCCTGCCGGCGGTGATCACGCGGTGTTCGAACAACTACGGCCCATATCAATTTCCAGAAAAACTGATTCCGCTGCTGGTCACGAATGCGATGGGCGATCGGCCGCTCCCCATTTATGGCGACGGCCTCAACGTCCGCGAATGGATCTTTGCCGACGAACACTCGCGCGCCGTGCTGCTAGCCCTGGAGCGCGGCACGCCCGGTGAGGTTTACAACATCGGCAGCGGTCATGAAAAAACTAATCTGGAAGTCGTCCGCGAAATTTTGCGGTTAACGAATAAGCCCGAGTCGCTCATTCGATTCGTGAAGGACCGGCCCGGGCACGATCGGCGCTACTCCATCGACTGCTCGAAAATATGCAAGGAATGGAATTGGTCCTCCGAGATTGATTTTGCTTCCGGGCTTGCCTCGACCATCGA
>QHXA01000159.1:1111-6344 GCA_003222755.1 Acidobacteriota bacterium | reverse complement strand
GGTTTTGGATGGACAGAGCAGGATCGCCACATACCGAAAAGCTGCACTTCATTGAAAAGTTCACCCGCAGCGATTACGACACGTTGAAGTACGAAGTCACAGTCGAGGATTCCGGTGCATACACGGCAACCTGGTCAAACACGTTCCAGATGCGGTGGAACGCCGGCCAGGAACTTTTTGAATACGTTTGCCAGGACAACAATTTCGCTCCTGTGCTCTTGGTCGGCCAAGAAGAACGAGTCGACCGGACCAGCGTTATTATTCCCTAATTTTGGAGGTACGATGCGATTGAAAGCCGCCTTTGTTTTTTGCCTTTTGGCGGGCTTGTTTTTGACGGTTGCGGGATTGGCCCAAGAGGGTCATCCCCTGACAGGTGTGTGGTACGGCGATTGGGGACCGAATGCGACGCAACGGAATCACCTGACGGTTCAAATGCAGTGGGACGGGAAAAATGTCACAGGAATCGTCAATCCGGGTCCGGATTCCTATCCTCTTAAACTCGTGACGCTGGACTCCTCAAAGTGGATGGTTCATATCGAAGCTGACGCGAAGGATGATAAGGGCGCTCCCGCTCATTTCGTCGCCGACGGCAAACTCGAGAATGTCGGGTCGTATAATCGGACGATTACCGGTACCTGGAATTACGGGGCGACCAAGGCAACGTTCAAGCTGAGAAGAGACTAGGCTGAAAGTTACCGTTAACGAAAGGGTCCGCCCTCGAGTGAGGACGGACCCTTTTTGCTTTTCAATGAACATTGAGTATTGAACACTGAACATTGACCATTGTATTTGGGACAATGTTCAGTGTTCATTGTTCAATTCAAAGAGGCGATCCGCATGAGCGACCTGGCAATCGTGATCTTTATGCTGGCCCAATGGGTCAACGTGGCCCTCCCCAACATCCCACGCACGTCTGACGGGAAGCCGAACCTCACCGCTCCCGCCTCGAAAACGGCCGACGGCAAGCCCGATCTCACGGGCATCTGGAGAAATCCGGACGGCAGATATTTGGATAATGTGGCGGTGAACGGTGTTGAAGTTCCCTTCCAACCGTGGGCGGCGGCACTATACAAAGAGCGGCAAGCGACCTTCAGCAAGGACCGTCCGTCCGGACGCTGTTTGCCGCATGGAGTACCGGATGCCATGCTCGTACCTGCAACGCCGTTCAAGATCCTCCAGACGCCGGGCGTAACGCTGATTCTTTTTGAGAACCAGGGACGTTATCGTCAGGTCTTCACGGACGGGCGCGGTTTTCCCAAGGAAATGCAACCCACCTGGTTGGGCTATTCGATTGGCAAATGGGAAGGCGATACATTCGTGGTCGATACGAAGGGCTTCAATGATCAGACCTGGATCGACGATGGCGGGCATCCGCATAGTGACGCCTATCACGCCATTGAACGTTTTTACCGGCGGGATTTCGGCCACATGGAACTTGAAATCACGATCGATGATCCCAAGGCGTACACGAGACCATGGAAAGTAACAATCCCATTCGAATTCTTCCCGGACATGGAATTGATGGAAAGCGTCTGCGAGAATGAACGGGATACTCCACACATGGTGGGGAAGTGAACTGGGCGGAATTTCAGGACGGAGGAAAAATTTGGGTTTCAATTTTTCCTCCGTCCTGAATTTCCGCGCTGCATAGGAGAGGGACATGCTTCACTATGTACTCGCCGCAATTCTCTTGGCGCAATGGGCGAACATTCCGCTCCCGAACACGCCGCGTACAGCCGACGGCAAGCCGAACATTTCGGCGCCCGCGCCGAAAACTTCGGATGGCCGGCCGGACCTCTCTGGAATTTGGCGGGTCGGTGAGGGAAGATACCTTCAGAACATTGCAGCCGATATCGGCGAGGCTCCATTCCAACCGTGGGCGGCAGCGCTCTACAAAGAACGCGCGGACGCCCTCGGCAAGGGAAGGCCTTCAGAGCGCTGCATTCCACATGGCATACCGGACGGGATGCTGGTACGTAATTCGCCGTTCAAGATTGTTCAGACTCCCGGAGTCGTGGTCATTCTCTACGAAGAGTTCAATCACTATCGCCAGATCTTCACTGATGGGCGCGGCTTTCCGCCGGAAACAAATCCGAGCTGGTTCGGATATTCCATAGGAAAGTGGGAAGACGACACGTTCGTCGCGGAGACCGTGGGCTTCAACGATAAGAGTTGGTTTGACGATCCGGGCCATCCTCATAGTGACGCATTGCGAGTGACCGAACGCTTCCGCCGTCTCAATTTCGGACGGATGGAGATTCTAATCACATTCGATGATCCCATGGCATACACAAAGCCCTGGAGCGCTACCATTCCATTCACGTTACTTCCAGATACCGAGATCATCGAGAGCATTTGTGAAAACGAAAGGGACCATGAGCACATTGTCGGGAAGTAGGTTCGCGATGAAAATGAGTTACCGATTTGCAATTGTATTGATGACCGCGGCATTGGCAGGTTTGCCGCTCTATGCGCAATCGTTTGATCCGCGCGATCTGCAAGGTGTGTGGACCAATCCCACGATCACACCGTTCGAGCGGCCGCCGGAACTTGCGGGTAAAGAATTCCTCACGGAAAAAGAAGTGAAGGAACTGGAAGCGCGAGCGGCGCAGAACCGAGTCGATCGTCCGCCACAACCGGGCGATACGGGTTCGTACAATCAGTTCTGGTTCGACTCCGGAACGAAGGCAGTAAAGACGGGAAGAACTTCACTAGTCGTCGAGCCGAAAAACGGAAGAGTCCCCGTGAAGCCGGAGGCCGAAGCAAAACGCGACTACAATGCCGCCCACAATGCCGATTCGTACGAATACATGAGCGTGTGGGATCGATGCATCACGCGTGGCGTGCCCGGCGGAATGTTTCCGGCGGGATACAACAACGCTTACCAAATCGTCCAGATTCCCGGTTATGTCGTGATCCTGTATGAAATGATTCACGAGGCCCGCATCATTCCGATGGACGCGCGGCCGCATCTGCCTTCGACCATCAAATTGTGGAACGGCGATGCGCGCGGCCGTTGGGAAGGGAATACCCTTGTTATCGATACCACCAACTACAACGACAAAGGCTGGATCGCGACTAGCGCCGCTACCGGGCGTATCAAGGGAATTCCGCAGAGCGAAAGGTTGCACGTCGTTGAGCGTTTCACGCGAGTGAATCGGGACACCATCAACTACGAAGTGACCATCGACGACCCGAATGTCTACACGCAACCCTGGAAGGTTGCCATTCCGCTGAGCCGTGATCCCGAATACCGCATTTTCGAATACGCCTGCCAAGAGGGAAACCACGCCGTCGAGAACGTCCTCAGCGGCGGCCGCGCGGCAGAGAAGGCGCCGAATTAAAAATTTTGAAATCGAGACGAATCCTGCATTTCAAATCCGAAATCAATCTACTCGAGACGGGAACGGAACAACGATATTGCTGTAGAAAATTACGTCTGACCCAGCGCCATCAGTTTCCTTCCGTCAGGAAGTTGAACCTCGATGGCCCGCATATGGAAACTGCCGTTCTTCGCCCGGTTGCCGGTGACGGTTATCTTGTCACCAGGCTTCAAAGTGTTCTTCGACCAGCCCAGGCGGCGCAGAGCAAGCGGGCTGTCGATCGCGATCGTCCAATGCTCGACAACGCCGTCTTCGCCGGTGACATCGACTACAACGATCCCGTGCGGGTTCAACATCTCAAACCTGGTAACGACTCCGGCAATGATGGTGCCATGAACCAGGTCGTAGGCTGCGGTCGAGTGATGTGCAATCGCGTGCAGAGGCGCAAGGAGCACCGTAATGATCGCCATCAGCAGGCATGCGCGTTGACTTTGCGTTTGCACGAGAAATAGGATACGGCAACAAAGTAAAGGAGACCAGGCATGCGCCTCAGCAATGTTATCTACGGTCTGATGATTACGGTCTTGATCTTCACAAGCGTCCCCTTACAGGCACACCATTCCTTTGCTGCCGAATACGACGGGACTAAACCGATCAAGCTCACCGGAACGGTAACGAAGTTCGATATGGTTAATCCCCACTCGTGGATTTACATCGACGTGAAAGATGACAGCGGCAAAATCGTAAACTGGAAATTCGAGACCGCTTCGCCCAGCAACTTGTATCGGCGCGGTTTCAAAAAGGACACGATCAAATCGGGGATGCAGGTCACTCTTGAAGGCTATCTTGCAAAGGACGGTTCCGCCACGGCGAATGGGCAGAAGCTGTATATGCCCGATGGCACGGTAATCGTCCTCGGCACTGAAGTGAATCCCGGCTAATTCCGATATGAACCGTCTTCTCTGCTTTTTCATGATGTCTGCCGTCGCCTTCGGCCAGACGGCTTACAAGGTTGCCCGGACAAGCGACGGCAAGCCGGATTTGCAGGGCATTTGGATCGCACGAAATACAGCATCGTTCGATGTAACTGAAATCGCCGAAGACCCAACGATCCCCTATTTGCCGGAAGCTTTGGAGCGCGAAGCCAAAGCCGATCGTGTCGATCCGATTGCGCATTGCGCGATGCCGGGAGTTCCGCGCATCACCTACATGCCGTTTCCATTCGAGATCATGCAGCGGCCGGGGTATGTGGTGCTTCTTTATGAGTACCTGCACAACCACCGGGTCATCCAGACCACGCCGCGCGAACACGCCGAAGGCATCGATCTTTTTCTGGGCGATTCGATCGCCCGTTATGAGGGCGACACGTTGGTCATTGATGTTACGAATCTCGGCAATCGCACCTGGCTCGACTCGGCCCGCCACATGCATAGCGATCAGTTACATGTGGTCGAGCGATACACGCGCACCGCTCCGGACAGGATGCTATATGAAGCAACACTCGAAGATCCGCAGACATATTCGAAGCCATGGAAGATTCGCATGACTCTGCATCGCATTAATGAACCAGGGTTCGAGCTGAAAGAGCAGGAGTGCGTTGAAGGCGACGACGGCCGTGCCATTCATCCGCTGTACCGGCCTGCGTCGAAATCGTAGGGAATTCAGAGATGATGACGATATTTCTTTTCATGTTTTTGATGGCTCAAGCTGCAGCTCCTCAAATTATCGCGCCCGGCGTCGGAAACCTGGCGGATGGCGGCCCAAAGATCGATATGAACAAGGCCAAAGCCTTCAATCCGCCCCGCACTGAGTTTGGTCATCCTGACCTTGAAGGAATCTGGCAACCACGCGCATCTGGAGCCGCGTTTTCGGTCTTACCACATTCTGGCGGATTCTTTTTAGGACAGGGA
>QHXA01000159.1:0-1033 GCA_003222755.1 Acidobacteriota bacterium | reverse complement strand
TGAGATACCGGCGCGAACACGTGGAACTGGATCCCACCGGCCACTGCCATTATGAAGGCATCCCACACGCGCTGTACTTTACGTTTCAGATTTTCCAAACGCCGACCAAGATCGCTTTCGTACACGAGAACATGCATGCGTGGCGCATCGTGTATCTGACCGGCGATCATCCCAAGGACTATTCGGCGTGGATGGGCGATTCGCGTGGACGCTGGGAAGGCAACACGCTCGTCGTCGACGTTACCAACAACAGTGATAAAAGCGTGTTCGATATGGCAGGCCACTTCCACAGCGATCAATTGCGCGTCGTCGAACGATACACGCTTCAGGACGCAAACACGCTCATCTGGGAAGCTACCTTGACGGATCCGAAGGTCTTCACCCGGCCTGTAAAGATGCGCTTCCCGCTAGTTCGCGCGCCAAAGGATTTCGCGATCATGGAGTCCGGATGCTTTGAGGACGAACGCGACCAGGCCCACCTCAAAGGCGCGGCCCTGCCGGCCAATCACTACAACGAAGAACACGAGAAAGAAAAGAAGTAAGAAAATTTCACACCTCGTCGAGGGACTAATCCATTGTGCTTCCGGAAGGAGAGAAATGGTTACGACAAGAACCGAATTACAGTGGACACGCGTGGCCGCGCTCAGCGATGTCGCGCCTGGTGAAGCGAAAGGTGTCAGGCTTGCCGACGGGCGCAGCATCGCATTGTTCAACGTTGACGGACGGATCTATGCGACGGACAACCAGTGCCCTCACATGGGGTATCCGCTGACGCGTGGAGCGGTCCGGCACGGCATTCTCACTTGCGACTGGCATGGCCGCAGCTTCGATTTAGAAGGCGGCGGTTGTTTCAACTATGAATGCGACGATCTCCAGACGTTTCCTGTTGACGTTCGCCAGGATCAAATCTGGATACAGCTCGGGGACGCGAAGTACAAACGACGAGACGAACACCTGCGGCTGCTGTGGGAAGGCCTGCTGAGTGAAGATCGGTGGACTATTTCCAAGGCGATCGCATTACTGCTCAAGGGGG
>QHXA01000158.1:6212-15817 GCA_003222755.1 Acidobacteriota bacterium | reverse complement strand
AGCGGTGATCGATGCGGAGAGAAACTGGACATTCGTCGTGCCGTACTTCTCCGATGCATGGCGGACAACATTCTCATCAATGTCGACGCCGGTAACGGAAGATGCCGTTGCGGAGAGGATCTTGGAACCGTACCCTTCGCCTGAGGCAAGATCGAGAACCCGTTTACACTTTACGAGCGTCGCGGCATAAGCGTACCGGTGAAGATGTTCGTATGCGATCGTGGAATCTTTGATCCACGGAAGGAAACGTTCACCGGTCCATTCCAACATTGAGAGGCTTGGTCAGCGTTATACAATCCCGCACGCTGGCTGCGAACACCTGGGTTGAGCATTCCTTTCGAATTCGCTCGATGGCCGCTTGGCGAAGCTTCGCCCACAGGGCCGGATTGCTGTGCAACTCGACGCACTTCTTTGCGAATGACTCCGCATCGCTGCCGACGAGAAACGGATCGCCGTCCTGCCAGCCGAGCTGCGACGCCAGCAACGGCGTTGCGACCATCGGAACTCCGCTCGCAGCTGCCTCGTGTACTTTGTGAGGAACTCCGGCGGCGTACCGCGTCGGTGCCACGAAGACGCGCGCCGTATCGTACAACTCTGTCAGGTCCAGAACGTGTCCGGTGATTTTTACTGATGGCGTAGCGAGCTGGTGCACGCGCTCCGATTTGTTCACCCCCGCGATGGTGAAGAGTATATCCGGGCCAAGCTCCGCTTGAATATTCGGCAGGATCTGCTGGAGAAACCAAATCACCGAATCGGCATTCGGGCTCGCTTCTTCGTGGATCGCGCCGACGAAGAGAAATCCGTTTCTCTGATCAAACCCGCGCGGAGTGGGCGCGGCCGCGAGCGAGTGGCCGACAATGCGAACATTTCCAATACCGTGCTTCCGAAATTGTTCGCCATCCTGGTGTGAGACTGCCACGACGCAGTTCGCGGCGGACGCGACATCGACTTCCTCTTGCATTAGCGCATCGGCTTCTTGTGCTGATGGCGGCTCGCCGTTTAGCTGCCGATATGTGATCTCACGCGTGGCGAAAATGGCTTCCGCGTCATAGATAACGTTTGTTTCCGCGAACCAATCCGGGTGTGCATCGAGGATTGATTTCACCATCTTCATGTTATGCGGCCGGCTGATGAAGATCGCGTCATAATAGCGCTGCCGGTTTCTCAAGAAGGCCTCCAGCAACGGCGGGCCGTATCCCATCATAAATTCGATTTCCGCACGCATGTCCGAGTAGACGGACGTCCAGGACTCGTGGAACTCATCTAGTGGATAGAACGTGACAAAGCACTCCTGCTCCAAAAGCGTGAGGAGAATGGCCCGTGCCCTCGGGAATCCAGAACCCAACCACATGTGAGGCACCCGGTCATCGATGAAAAGGACCCGCCTTTTACCGCGGTCCTTCATCCTAGCCGGTAGGATGCAATTTGGATCCGGCGCAAAGTGCGTTGCGAGCAGCGCGTGGTGCCGTGCGGCGAAGATACCCTGGTGCTCGCGGTGCAGATCCGTCGCGCCGTGTACAGAATTGGAACTCGCAAACTCGTAGTGCAGGAGAACCGAATTCGGATCGTACACGACACGGAGATGTTGTTCCCAGACACGAGTGCAGTAATCCGTCTCCTCGTAATAGGCTGGTTTGAAACTCTCGTCGAAACCGCCCAGTGCTTCCCATATGCGTCTCGGCGTCAGCAGGAACGCGCCCGAGCAGTAATCGACATCGCGCTGGAACATGTACATGGGCGCGGATGGATTATCGCCTCGGCCGTAGCCCAGGCAAGATCCGTCTCGCCAGATGATGTTGCCGGCTTCCTGCAGTGTCCCATCCAACAAGATGAGACGGCCGCCAACTGCGCCGATATCCGGCGCACTACGGATCGTGTTCAGTGCCGACTGCAGTGTTCCAGGAAGAAGTTGGGCGTCATTGTTCAAGAGAAGCAGATATTCACCCCGTGCTTCCTGCGCGCCCTGATTTACAGCCAGAAGGAAATTCCGATTTTCGGCATTTCGGATAGTACGAACGCCGCGCAAGCGCTCCAGCAGGCGCGATGTCTCGTCCTGCGAATTGTTATCGACGATGATGATTTCCATCCGCTCAGAGTAGTTCTCGGCGAGCGAACGCAAGCAGGCGAAGGTCAATTCCGCACGGTTGAACAGAACGATCAGAACCGAGAGTTCCGGATTGTCGCTGTGCGGCAGTTCGAGCGTTGCACCGGATGTTAAGAAGCTTTGAAGCTGGATGCGGTACAGATCGGTGAAGATTTGCTTCCGATCAAATGACGTCTCAAGATCAGTTTCCGCCGGCTCTTCCTGTAGCGACGGTGGATCAGCGTCCGGACTGTCATAGATCGCGGGTACAGTGGGGGCTTTCCGCACGAACCACCCACGCAATGCTCTTGCTTGTCTGGCCACCCAACGGATCGGATACGTCAGACGCCAGGAAGGCGACTGCAGGAACTGCTGAAAGAGCCACTTTTGGTCTCCGAGTTCGCGTTCCTTCGCTTCCAGTTGTTTACGCAGCGAGCGGATGAGTTCCTGTTTATTGAACGACGAACTGTCTCGGGACAATCTGGAAATTCCTCCACACGATCACGGGCGATTTCCCTTTAATCAGCCGGAAACCATGATCGCTAATCGCAACTATGCCATCGCCACCTTGGAGCTCATATTCAATTCTGCTGTTCGACGGGATTTGCATCTGAAACTCACGCTCTGTCTCGGTCTGCTTGAATAATGGTCCCTTTGGACCGTACACCGCTCCAGGTAATGGACATAATTCCGTGATTTCGATTCGATCCAACGGAGCACGCGATAACGTGAATGGCGCCAGACCCAGTCTGCTGTCATGCATGCCCGCCCGGGAAACTGCATTGAACGTCCGTATTGGAAATCGATTCTCGAGTGTGAATGTTTTCAGCACAATCAACAGCGGCTCCAGCCGATCCGATAAAGCATACCGAAACGGAAAGCCCGCGTGCCGGACAACCAGATCCGCAGGGGCAGGGCGCGTGTCCTCCGTCGTGAGACTTGCGATCCCTTTCTGCTCCAGATAAAAGCGCAGCCCGGATTCCGCACCGCTCCAGACGCGGAACCCTTGCTGTTGCAGCGGAACGACAGTTCTTTCGACCCAGTCGCGGTTCGCATTGACGAAACAAAAATCCGCGTATGCCAGAACGACCGAAAGAAACGCCGTTGGAACAATTATCGAGATCAGGCGGCCTTCGGTTGTTTCGCGAAAGATGATCAGGTAGAGCGCGGGTACCGCCAACAAAATGTACCGCGCGTTGATCATGTCGCCGATGAGGATAAAGAACAACAGCGTCACGGGCGCCCACAACAATAGAAATGTTTCGCCATTGTTTTGCGCCGACAGAATGAGCTTCTTAGCGGAAAGCGTGAAGAGAACCAGCATTGCGATTCCGGAGGACGCAAGCACTGCGATCCAAATCGGGTACACGCGCGCAGGCCAGGGTGCATACATCGCCGCGAGCGCGAGAAACGTCACAACCGGCGAGACACGCCTTCCTACAGCAATCCACGGGAAGACTGTTACACCTCCGAGGAACGTCAGCGTTCCGAGGAAGTTCATTCGAACTGAACCCTGTGACGTGAAAAAACGGACCGTCTGCAATAGTGGAAAAGCGCCGAAGTGGACAGTCATTCCGATCAGCCACCCCGCAAGCACCGCCGGCGCTGCCGCAACGCTCAGCAACTCCTTCATGGGGCGGCGGGCTAGTATCAGCCCAAAGAAAAAGCATCCCAGCGGCACAATGGCCGTATACCCGGTGCCCGCCGCCAATACAAAACAGACCGATGCGAGCAAAAGCGCACGGCGCTTCCCTTCCAGGTGCTCGAAATAAAAAGCAAAGCCCGCGAGCAGAAACGCCAGCATCGGTATGTCCATCATCAATGTTGGTGCATAGACGAAGAATGCCGGCGTGACCGCGAACAAAACAGTCACGTATAAAGGTTGCGCGGTGAATCGCTGTGCAAGGTGGTAAAACGCAAATACCGCGATGATGGCGAACAACGAGAACAGAATGCGGAAGGAAACTTCATCGAAGCGGCCGAGTACAGAATAAATCAGCGCGAGGCAGTATTCTCCAACCGGCGGGTGCGTATGCGCGGCAAAATTTGCAACTGGTGTTCCGAAAAATATTCCCGGCGTGTCTTGGGGAAACAACCAGTGAGACTGCGCCGATCTTGCGATCTGCAGAAAAATATGCTCGTCCATGAAAACCGCTCGGGATGAGAACGGAACCACCGCGGCCAGCACGACAGCTGCGAGCAGGAGGTATCTCTTCATACAAATAGCCCTATTTACCATTTTTTGTTCTTGAACAATGCGTAAATAGGGCTACGGCACCGGTTTTTGTCTACAATGAGGCCCAATATGTTGGTTTCGGTTGTTATCCCTGTTTACAACGAATGTGAAGTGTTGCCTGCACTGCTTTCCGCCTTGCGGCGGGCATTGGCGAACGTTTATGACTACGAAATCATCTTCGTTGACGATGGCAGTACCGACGGTACATCGGACGTGCTGAGACACTCCGTGAACGAAGACCAACGGCTCAAAGCCATTTTCTTCAGCCGGAATTTCGGTCATCAGGCCGCAATCACAGCAGGACTCGATTTCGCCTCGGGTGACGCCGTTGCGGTCATGGATGCGGACCTTCAAGATCCGCCGGAGTTGCTGCCGGAGATGCTCGCATTACTCGACCAGGGATATGACGTGGTTTCCGCGCAGCGCCTCACGCGCGAGGGTGATGGCGTTCTGAAACGATACACGGCGAAACTGTTCTATTGGATCATTCGAAAGATGGTGGATGAGCGGATTCAGAATGAAGTGGGAGATTTCCGGGTGTTCAGCCACCGGGCTGTCACGGCGCTCCGCAATTTCCGGGAACAACATCGGTTCATGCGTGGAATGGTGGCATGGCTGGGTCTGCGCGAGATCATCCTACCGTACCACCGTACCGCGAGAATTGCGGGCGAGACGAAATATTCGTTGTGGAAGATGCTTCGATTTGCGTGGACGGCGATCACGTCATTTTCCGCGCTGCCTCTACGGTTGAGCGTATTCTTTGGTTTCTTCATTTCCCTTTGCGGCCTCGGGTATGGGATCTACAGCATCTTCATGGCGAAAGTCCTGAAAGCCACGGTTCCAGGCTGGACGTCGCTCGTGTGCCTGAACGTGATCTTTTCCGGGGTCACGCTCCTCGCCATTGGTCTAGTAGGCGAGTATGTCGCTCACATTTACGAAGAGGCGAAAGGCCGTCCTCTCTACGTCGTGTCGGATAGCGCTAATCTCCGTCACGTTCGGCCCGACCTGGCGAAAGCCGTAATCCTATCGGCCGCACCCGGCCAGAGCGAAACCGAGTATGAGCCGGCAGAAAAAAAAGCGCCTCGCGCCTGATGGAATTTGGGCACATGCCGCGTCATCGACTTCTTCTAGCAGCCGGGCTTGGTTACGTGATTCTCACCAATGCCATATGGATGGCGATCGACACGCGGCCGCCCTTCTGGGATATGGCCTATCATCAGAGCACGGCCCTCCGCATTTTGAATGCATTTTCCAACGACGGTCTTCGCGCGTTCCTGCTCGTTCCTCATTTATCGGGTGGCTACCCGTTGCTGTATCCGAGCCTCGTGGCATTGTTCTACGCGTTGTTTGGGACAAGCGTGGACGCGGCACAAGCCGTGAATTTGCCCGCAATAGCGGTTTTGATGTTAGCCACTTACGGCATCGCCAGGAGAGTTCTGCCGCCAATGCAGGCTGCGGTGGCCGGGGTGCTGGTTATTTTCTATCCATATATGCTGTGGCTGTCGCGCGAAACGATGATCGATTATTGGCTATGTTCGCTGGTGGCGCTCGCCCTGTTCGCTTTGTATCGCACAGAGGAATTTTCAAACGTAAAAAGGTGTTTTCTGTTCGGAGTGATTTGCGGATTGGGCATGCTGACGAAAGCCACTTTCTTGTTGTATGTCGCTTTGCCGGCCCTCTGGTTTGCAAGAAAGAATTGGAAAAATGCGGTCATCGCCGGCGTTCCCGCATTGTTACTAGCCTCCTACTGGCTCCTCCCCCAATGGGCTGTCTTCAGGCAGTACCTGGCGACGACGGCGATGTTCGGGAGAGTGGAGGGCGATCCGGAATTGTTCACCTGGCAAAACGTTTTGTTTTATGTCCGCACGCTCGAAGGTTATGAGATCTTTCTGCCACTTTTCTTGACATTTGCTGCCGGTCTCTTCTACGCCGCGCGCAGCCGTAAACCGGAGTGGATGCCGATTTTTCTGTGGATCGGCGGCGGCTCCCTCGCCCTCATGCTGATTCAGAACAAGGACCCACGCTTCTATGCGCCGCTGCTGTCCAGCGTTGCCGTGATCAGCGCAGCCGCATTGCGTCGCACGCGGTTGACATTGGTGCTACTGATTCCGCTGTTGATTTTTCAGCACTACCTGGTTTCGTTCGGTATTCGGGCTCTGCCGGAACAGGTTGTTCTCGTTCATGGAACCAAAGGGTTCTTTGATTGGAATTGGAATCTGTACACGCAAACTTATTTTGGCCTTTGGGGACGTCCAGCGCGCGAGGACTGGCGCATTGAGCACGTGTTGAGTGACGTCGCTCAGCCAGGACGCCCGATTGCGCTCGGAATGATTCCGACGATTCCACGTTTCGATCCGGAGGCGTTTGAGTTTTATATCACTCTTCATCAATATCCCATCGAAGTGCGCCGGTTGTGGAATTCGGACATAGCTTCACTCGCAGACAACGATTACATTGTTCTTTGTGAAAACGATCAGGGATATGCCACGTTATTTTCAAACGAGATGCCGAAGCTGAACGGCTTTGTTCAGGCGCATCCTGACCGGTTCCAACTCGTCGAACGATTTTCGTTGCCGAATGCCGACGTGATCCGTTTGTATAAAGTCCAGCGGTCGTGAAAACACGAGATGATTTTTATCAGCCGGGAATTCCCGCCCAACCAGGAGAAATGTACGGCGCGTTCGTCCGCTTTGCGCGCCGTCATGCAGGTCGCACGGTTCTCGATCTTGGCTGCGGGTTCGGTGCGTACAGCCGGGAACTCAATGAAAAAGGTCTGAACTGCGTCGGATGCGATATCAATTTCGGTTATCTTCGCAAGGCGAAGGATCACGGGCTTTCCGTCGTAAACGTGGATTCTGTCCTTCCGTTTCGAGACAAAGCGTTCGATACGGTTTTGATATTGGAAGTTCTCGAGCACGTTCTCGATGTTGAAAAAGTTCTTACTGAGGCATTTCGTGTAGCGAGAAAAAACGTTCTGATTACCGTTCCGAATTCGGAAAAAATCGAACAGATGAAGGCGAACGATGTGACATACGCGCACATGCTCTCATCGGATCATGTGCACTTTTTCGAGCCGGAATCCCTGGAGACTTTGTTGCGGCGCTATGCGACACACGTTTCAATCGAGCCGTCGGATCCGATCTACCCATTTTGGTTCTTGAGCCGTTCGCTGCCTTTTTACGGACTCAAAGTACTTTTTCACCTCGGCCTGTTGAAGCCGCGGTTTTTCAGCCGACTCTATGCTGTTGCGAGCGTTCGCGAAAATTAACCTGGACTTGCGAGTTCTTGGGCGCCGTGCGGACGGCTATCACGACATCAAAACGATCTTTCAAGCGGTCGAATGGTGCGACGAAATCTTGCTGGAACCGGCAAGTCGATTCGAATTCTCAGCCCCAGGGACACCTGAAGACGAAACCAACCTTGTAGTGCGCGCGGTTCGCGCATATGAGCGGCTTGCAGGGATTATCGCGAATGTGCGAATCCGGGTGAAGAAAAATATTCCAATCGGGCGCGGGCTTGGCGGCGGGAGTTCGGACGCCGCTGTAACTTTCATCGGATTGCAGCGGATGTTCAAACGGCCGCTTCCCTTCGAGCAAGTTCCTCAAGTGCTGCGCGAGCTAGGCTCGGATGTGCCGTTTTTCGCTCTGGGCGGCCGCGCCGCGGGCTATGGCCGCGGCGATGACGCCACCGATTATTGGGTTCTTCTCGTCGATTCCGGCGTGGTAATCCCTACGGCGGAGGCCTATTCGTGGTTGACGGTCCCAGATAAAACCAATAGTATTGAGGGTTTCTGTGCTGAAGCGGGTTCCGATTGTAGCGGTGACGTGTGGACCAATGATTTTGAGGGACCGGTCTTCGCTCGGTATCCGGAGCTAGCCAAGATCAAAGAGAACTTGATCAATCTCGGGGCTTATCGGGCTGCGCTGTCGGGCAGTGGCTCAACCGTCTTTGGTCAATTTCAAATGGTTTCTGACGCCATTCGGGCCGGCTCAGGGCTGGACGGGCGCTTCCGCGTAAAGCTGACAAAACCGTTGCCGCGTTGGGAGTATTTCCAGAAGATAGTAGAGGAATAGCCGAGGGGCTTTAGCCCCTCGTTTTGGTTCAAACAATTGGGGCGTGGCCAAGTGGTAAGGCACAGGTCTTTGGAACCTGTATTCGAAGGTTCGAATCCTTCCGCCCCAGTTCTTTTTTTGAGGACGCGTTTGTGAGTAACGAACTGAAAATTTTCGGTGGTACTGCGAATACGGCGCTCACGAACGAAATCTGTGAATATCTGGGTTGCGCGCTCGGTAAGTCCTCCGTCACCCGATTCAGCGACGGAGAGATCTATTTTCAGATCCTGGAAAATGTGCGCGGCGCCGACGTTTTCATCGTGCAGCCGACGTGTCCGCCTGTCGATGCGAATTTCTTTGAGCTGTTTCTGATGATTGATGCATTCAAGCGAGCCTCAGCGAAGCGGATCACCACGGTGCTGCCTTACTTTGGTTACGCGCGCCAGGACCGGAAGGACAAGCCGCGGGTTCCGATTTCGTCGAAGGTTGTGTCGGACCTGCTCGTCGCATCCGGCACGGATCGTCTGCTGACGATGGATTTGCATGCTCCTCAAATCCAGGGCTTTTTCAGCATCCCTGTGGATCACCTGTTCGCGGCTCCCGTTCTAGTGGAATATTTTCAGAAATTGAACCTGCCGAACCTGACTGTTGTGTCGCCCGATGCTGGTGGCGTTGAGCGGGCTCGGGCGTTCGCAAAGCGGCTGAATGCGGATCTGGCGATGGTCAATAAACGCCGCATCGAGGCGAATGTCGCGCAGGTGATGAACGTGATCGGCGACGTGAGGAGCCGCATTTGTCTGGTAGTCGACGACATCATCGACACTGCCGGTACCCTCGTGAAAAACGCCGAAGCGCTGCTGAAAGCCGGCGCGACGAAGGTTTACGCGTGCTGTACACATCCTGTGCTTTCCGGCCCGGCGGTCGAACGGATCCAGGATTCGGATCTGGTCGAGGTCGTCGTGACGAATACGATTCCTCTGCGCAGCGAAGCACGGAAGTGCAAAAAGATTTCGGTTCTCAGCGTGGGTAAGCTGCTGGCTCAGGCAGTCCAGTCGATCCACGAAGAGACATCCGTGAGCGTTCTATTTATTTAATTAGGGAAAGATTTTATGGCTGAAATTGTGGTGAGTGCGAGGGGCCGGGACGACCGCGGCAAAAATGCGGCGCGGCGGCTGCGTCGGCAGGGACTGGTTCCAGCAATCGTTTACGGCGGGAAGGGCCACACTGTGGCCGT
>QHXA01000158.1:5030-6006 GCA_003222755.1 Acidobacteriota bacterium | reverse complement strand
GTTCCCATCCACGTGCTCGGTGAGGCTCGCGGCGTAAAGGTCGAGGCTGGAATTCTGGAATTGATCATGCGCGAGATCGCGGTGGAATGCCTGCCCGGCGACATTCCGGAGCACATCGACATCGATGTCACGGATCTCGGTTTGAACGGTGCTTTACGCGTGTCGGATCTGCCAGTGAGCGCAAAAGTCAAAATTCTAGCGGACGCCGATCAGGTCGTTGTCCACGTCGTTTCGGTGAAGGAGGAGGCTGCTCCTGCACCGGGCGCTGCCGTAGTTGCTGAAGGCGAAGCCGCTGCTCCTGCAGAACCCGAAGTCCTGAAGAAGGGCAAGAAGGAAGAAGAAGGGCCGGCAGAATGACGTTCGCTGTAGCGTCGGTCTACGACCGTCGACGATGTCACAATCTGCTGTACTGTCGGCGGTCATAAACCGCCGCTACAGTAATGTGGCTCATCGTCGGACTTGGCAATCCGGGCGAAGAATACGCCGAGACGTATCACAACGTCGGCTTTCGCATTGTGCAACGCATCGCCGGAGAACAGAACGTTCGGCTCAGGGAACACTGCGGTGCGGCTCTCATATCGGGTAGGGTCGTGTTGGGCGGTGAGCCTGCGGTCCTGGTGATGCCGCAAACGTTCATGAACAATAGCGGGGCCGCGTTGCCACCGGTGCTTGAACGTTTTGATGCAACCGCCGCCGACCTGATTGTCGTTTACGACGATTTAGCTCTGCCCTTGGGAAAGCTGCGAGTCCGGCAAAAAGGTTCGGCCGGTGGGCACAATGGGATAAAATCGCTGATTTCGACTATAGGATCAGACGAATTCTTGCGAGTCCGAGTCGGGATTCGGCCGGATCGGGAGGTCGGCGAGGTTCACGATTTTGTCTTGTCGCGAGTCGCAAAAACTGACCGGGAGTTGCTGGATCAAGCCGAGGAACTCGCATTCCAAGCGGTCGAGACGCTAATTGCCGTTGGGATCGA
>QHXA01000158.1:0-4908 GCA_003222755.1 Acidobacteriota bacterium | reverse complement strand
GATCAACGGACAGATCGAAAACATCATCACGTCCGGTGGTTGCAAAGTCGAAAAGATCGAGAAAATGGGTAAGCGCCGCCTCGCATATGAAGTCGAGAAACAGCGCGAAGGCTACTACGTCCTGTTCACGACAAACGCTAATGGCGACATCCTAAAAGAATGCGAGCGGCGTCTTCGTGTGATGGATGCCATCATCAAATACATTACCGTACGCACCGACGAAGAAGGTCGCCGGCTACAAAAAATCAAAAATTATCGGCAGAAGCGCGCCGCACGCCGCGGTTCCGGTTCCCGCGCCGGCACCGGCCAGTCTGCAGAAGAGGCAATGCAATGAAATCAGCTAAGGAAAAACGTCCGGCCGGTCAAAAACAGTACTATCGCCGGAAAAAAGTTTGCAAGTTCTGCGTCGAGAGGATTGACTCGATCAATTACAAAGACGTGAAACTGCTTTCACAATTTGTTCCCGAGCGCGCCAAGATCATGCCGCGCCGCATCTCCGGCGTCTGTTCTCCGCATCAACGCCAATTGAACGATGCGATCAAGAAAGCGCGGAATATCGCGCTGTTGCCATTTACGACGGAGTAAGCACGATGGAAGTCATTCTCAGAGAGACAATCGAGAATCTTGGCCGTGCCGGTCAGGTCGTGAAGGTGGCTGACGGCTACGCGCGCAATTATTTGCTGCCGAAAAGGCTGGCATATCTGGCGACGCCGGGCAATCTAAAGGTCATTGAAGCCGAACGTCGATCGTTGTTGAGGAAAGAAGCCAGGCAGAAGGAAGATTCAGAGAAACTCCAGCAATTATTGGAAAACGTCGAAATCACCATCCGCCGAAAAGTGGGCGAACACAACACACTCTATGGATCGGTTACTAACTCTGACATAGCCGAAGAGCTCGAAAAGAAGGGCTTTCAAATCGAGAAGCGCAAAATCCACATGGAAGATCACATCAAGACAACCGGCGAATTCTCTATCCCGATTCGCCTATTTAAAGACGTCACAGCGCATATCAAGCTGAAGGTTGAGGCGGACACCGAAGCGTAAATACGCCGAACATTTCACGCTCCTATTGTAGGGGCGGTCTGTGACCGCCCACCATCTCTCAGGTGCGACATCGTAGGCGATCCGAAAAAGAACGCGAACCACAACCGATTACGTTCGGATACGTTGCGCACACGATAAGGGCGCCCCACCGCATGTCAAGTTAAAGGTTGAGCTCGAAACCGAAGCGTGACAAGTGAGACGCGAGAGGCCGGAATTCGAAAGTTAGAAGTAGTGGTAAGGTAGCGGCTCGAATTTCTGATTTTCTGGTTTCCGCTTTTCGTTTTATGTCGCGTCAATCTCTCGAGCGCACTCTTCCGCACAACATCGATGCCGAAAAATCCGTTCTCGGCGCCATTCTCGTCAATAACGAAAATTACTATCGAGTTCTTGAGAATCTCAAGTCTGAAGACTTCTATCTCAACGCGCATCGCGTTATTTTCCGGAAAATGTTGGAACTGATCGAGCGGTCGCGCGCGATCGATTTGATCACAATCCAGGAAGAACTCGTCCGAGGATCTCAGCTTGACAGCGCGGGCGGCATCACATATCTCGCCAGCTTGCTGGATGGCATGCCGCATCTGGTCAACATCGACCACTACATCGATATCATTCGCGAGAAATCGCTTTTGCGGCAACTGGTGAACTCCGCGAACAAGATCATGGCGGAATGTTTCGATCAGGCCGACCCCGCCGAACACATACTCGACCGCGCTGAACAAGCGCTCTTCAGCCTTTCGGAAAAGCGAATCCGGAGTGGCTTTGTTTCCATCAGGGAATTGGAACTGCCGGCAACGAGGTTGCTGGAAAAGCTCTACAACGAGCGCGAGATGATCACGGGCGTTGCCTCCGGATTCCGGGATCTCGATCGCATGACGTCCGGCTTACAATCCTCGGATCTCGTCATTCTCGCCGCGCGCCCATCGATGGGAAAGACCGCTCTGTGCTTGAACATCGCACAGCACGTTGCGCTACATAGCAATTTACCGGTCGGTATGTTCAGCCTGGAAATGTCTAAAGAGCAGTTGCTGATGAGAATGCTTTGCGCGGAGGCGCGAGTGGACGCTCATAAGGTTCGCACCGGTTATATCGGCAAAGACGAATTTCGAAAGCTCATTGACGCGCTGGGCCGCACGACCGTGGCTCCGATCTTTATTGATGATTCGTCGACATTGACTGTCATGGAAATGCGCGCGAAATGCCGACGGTTGAAAGCCGAGCACGGGTTGAGCCTGATTATCGTGGACTACCTCCAGTTGATGTCGGGCTTCGGGCGCAGTGAGAATCGTACTCAGGAAATTTCGGGCATTTCGCGCGGACTGAAGGCACTTGCGAAAGAGCTGAATGTTCCCGTGGTCGCGCTCTCGCAGTTGAGCCGCGCTCCCGAACAACGGCAAGGCGATCACAAGCCGCAGCTTTCGGACCTGCGTGAATCGGGTTCGATTGAACAGGATGCCGATGTCGTGATGTTCATCTATCGCGAGGAGGTCTACAGACCCTCCGAAGAAAATGCCGGCCTTGCTGAACTGATCATCGCCAAGCAGCGCAATGGCCCGACGGGAATTGTAAAGCTTGCGTTCCTACGCGAGTTCACTCGCTTCGAGACGCTGCTGGACATGAGTTAGTGAAGCCTAAGACGCAATATGCCTGCCAACAGTGCGGCCATACGTCTCCGAAATGGATTGGCCGCTGTCCCTCCTGCCAACAGTGGAATACGTTCGTTGAAGAACGAGTTACCGCGGCCGCAGCGGAGGCTCCGGCGTCTTGGGATTCTGTACCTATTCGGTTCACCGAAATCAGCGGCGTGGAAGCGCCTCGGGTTTCGACGGGAATTGCCGAGTTCGACCGCGTTCTAGGCGGCGGTCTTGTCGCCGGTGCGCTCGTGCTCTTAGGCGGCGATCCTGGCGTCGGTAAATCTACGCTCATGTTGGATGTCGCCTCGCATCTAGCCGAGTCGGCGCTCGTGCTTTACGCATCCGGTGAAGAATCTGCGCAGCAAATCAAAATGCGCGGGCAGCGGCTGGACGTTCGAACGCATGATCTTCACGTCTATGCCGAAATGTCTGTTGAGAAAATTCTTACAGCTGCGGAACAGCTGAGAGCGCACGTTGTCGTTATCGATTCCATACAAACAACATTCAGTGAGAAGCTGGAAATGGCTCCGGGCAGCATCGGACAGGTGCGAGAGGTCGCGTCGCAGTTGTTGTTCTGGACGAAAAAAAATCATGTTCCGGTCTTTCTTATTGGTCACATCACAAAGGATGGTGCGATCGCAGGGCCAAAGGCGCTTGAGCATATCGTCGACACCGTTCTCTACTTCGAGGGGCCGCGACAGCATCCGCACCGGATCGTTCGAACAATCAAAAACCGGTTTGGACCGGCAAATGAACTCGGCATTTTCGAAATGCTGCCGTCCGGTTTGAAACCGGTGGAGAAGCCGTCAGCGCTTTTCTTGTCACAAACTCAATCGCTGAATCCGGGATCCGCCATCCTCTGTTGTATGGAAGGATCGCGGCCGTTGCTGGTCGAAATTCAGGGACTCGTTTCTCGCACACACTTCGGCGCGCCGCGAAGGCTAGCCACTGGTGTCGATCCTCAGCGCTGATCGCAGCGGTTCTCGAGAAGAGACTCGGGGTCAATTTATGGGATCAAGACATTTACTTGAATGTCGTGGGCGGATTGCAAGTGGAAGAACCGGCTGCAGATCTGGCGATTGCTGGTGCGATCCTTTCGAGCTTGTTTGGCCGGCCGATCGGCGCTTCAACGGTCATTTTCGGCGAAGTCGGACTAGGCGGTGAAATTCGGCCGGCAATGTTCACCGATGTTCGGCTTAAAGAGGCATCTCTACTCGGATTTAAACGCGGGATTATTCCCGCGCACTCCACTGCTGAGGAATCGCCATCTCTGATGGAAACGTTACGCGTTTCCGATCTTCGACAGGCTCAAGAAGTGTTCTTCTCGTAGGTCCGGCTTTAAACCGGCACGCCCTTCAACCGGTCGGACGTTAGACATTTAGATACCTTCTCGTTTTTGCGTGGTTTATAATGCGCGCGGGAGAGTAGTCTACATTCGGCTAAGCGCCTCAAAATAAAATAGGTATAGGTGTCACTCATGAGAGGAAAGGAAAGTAAGGTCCTACCGCAGGTATCCAAGAACTTGCCGGCGGAGGCGTACGGAAAAGAACAAAATTATCTGCTCGATATTGTGGTGGTACGCCTGATTTTTGCCATCACGCTGACATTAGTCGCCTTTTATAGCCATCCTTTCGGATTTCAGGGTGCAGCCGCCGTTGCCGTTGGAGTCAGCAGCGCCATCGGCATTATCTACTTTGAACATCGGCTGAAAACTGCAACCTTGAAGCGCCTGATCGGCGCGGCGATTGGATCCATTCTTGGCATAATCGGCGCATCGCTGATCAGCCATATGCTGACGGACACAGTCTTCGATACCAGTTCGCTCTCATTTGTCAAGCTCTTCATCCTCTTCTTAATGACCTACGTCGGACTCGTCGTTGGAGCGAACAAAGGGGACATGTTGAATCTGTCGGCAATGGGCGGCATTTTTGGGGGCGAACGGCCACCGAAAAAGACGTACAAGATTCTGGATACCAGCGTGGTCATCGACGGCCGCATCGCGGATATCTGCGAAACCGGTTTCCTGGATGGTACGCTCGTCATTCCGCACTTCGTTTTGCGCGAACTGCAGCAAGTGGCCGACTCGGCAGATACGTTGAAACGGAACCGCGGACGGCGCGGTCTGGACATTCTTCAACGCATTCAGAAGATGGCCGGCATCAATGTGCAATTTGTGGAGAACGACTATCCGCACGTTCGCGAAGTCGACATGAAGCTCATCGAACTGGCGAAAG